>JALVSJ010000352.1 GCA_027024445.1 Desulfobacterales bacterium | reverse complement strand
AGTTGCCAATTTAGAACCTGTTATAATGTGCGTTTGCATCCCCTGGAATTAATAGATGCGCATTTTGAGGAAAGGCCTGGTTCAGCACCGGCGATAGTTGTAACCTTTGAACTGAAAGGAATGAAGCTCTCTGACTGGGATGTCGCATCTCTACCTCTGTACCTGGCAGATGATTACGCAGCTGCATCCAATCTGTACATGCTGCTTATAAGAAACGTGAAGCAAGTACAATACCGGCCCCTGGAAGGGGGCAGTTCTTTGCTATTGGGTCCAGAAGCCATATCCCCCATGGGGTTTTCGGTCGATGAGGCACTCCTGCCATACCCATCCAACTCCTTCCCAGGCTACCGTCTTTTCCAGGAATATTTCATTTTGCCTGAAAAATATCTTTTTCTCAGAATGGACGGATTGGACAGATGGACCAACAGAGGAGATGGGAGCAGATTTGAGATCGTGCTCGAGCTGGACAAGGTGCCTGCTCCTCCTCCCCGAATAAGAAAAGATAGCTTCAAATTATTTGCTACGCCTGTGGTAAATATATTTCCTCATGAGGCTGATCCCATAAGGTTGGATCATAAGCAGACTGAATATCTCGTAAATCCTGCTGCCACCAACGCGTCGCACTATCAGGTCTACTCCGTGGAGAAGGTGGTGGGTTATGTCCAGGGAACGGCTGAAGAGAGAATTTATCGGCCCTTTGATCTTTTCACTACTGAAAAGGATGATACCCCGGTCTATCACGTAAAGTGGAAGAGGACTCCAGTGCGCAGGGGAGTTGATGTGTATCTTTCCGTGGCCTACCCGCCGGGGGGCAAGCCTCCTACCCTGGAGACCCTTTCCATTTCGCTACAATGTACCAATGGCTCACTGCCTGAAGGATTGCAATTAGGGGATATATGCGAGCCCACAAGCACTTCCCCGGAGTTTGCGTCCTTTTCCAATATTCGGCCACTCACGGCAAATATCCTGCCTCCCCTTGGCTCCAACTTGCTGTGGCAGCTCATAGCGCACCTGTCTTTGAACTATCTCTCACTGGCAAGTGCCGAGAATCTGCGCTCCTTGTTGCAACTGTACGTATTTACCGAAAGCCGTGATCGCCCCGCGGTCCTTGCCAATCAGAAAAGGATAGCTGCCATCGAATCGGTCCAGGCCCGGCCCGTTGATAGAATTGTCAACGGCGTTATGATGAGAGGCCAGGACATAAGGATAAGGATGAGAGTTGACCATTTTGCAGGTGACGGAGATCTGTTCTTATTTGGCTCTGTACTGAATCAGTTTCTGGGTGGGTATGCAGCCATAAACTCTTTTACAAAATTAACCGTGGAAGAATCGCTCAAAGGAGACTTCTATCAATGGCCAGCGAGACTTGGCGACCGTCTGCTGCTCTAAAAAAAGAACTAGTGAGGGAACCGCATTCCTATTCCTTTTTCCAGGTCCTTAGGTTGCTTAACCGATTTAAGGGTGGGGGCCAACGGCAAATCTCGGGTGAAGATGCTGGCATAAGAGTCCGCCCCGAACTATCCCTTGGGTTTCCAGCCGCTGATGTTTCCTCCATAGAGGTTGATGAAGGCGACAGGGGGGGGTACAGGGTAACGGCTACTTTCCTGGGACTATACGGATCCTCATCCCCCTTGCCCACTTTTTATACCGAGGACCTCTTAGAAGAGGCTGCTGAAGATGAAACAGTAACACGGGACTTCATCGACATACTGAACCAGCATCTATACGAACTGCTATATTCTTGCTGGACCAAGTACAGGATCTTCTTGAAGGTCGTAGAGGAGCAAGACAGCGCACTGACCGAGAGACTGTTCTCTCTTCTGGGGCTTGGGAACAAGATACTGCGAAGCCAGATCCCTGATGAGCACAGGCTACTTCGCTATCTAGGAATCATAACCCAGCAACCACGATCTGCCTTGGGTCTCAAAACCATGTTATGCGATGCCCTGGGGCGAATTCAGATAGACATAGAGCCCTGTGTACCCAGACAGGCAAGAATTCCCGCTGATCAGAGATGCTGTTTAGGCGTTTCCGGGAGCACCCTCGGTGTAGATGCGTATATGGGCTCAGAAATCCTTGACCGGAGCGGAAAATTCCGCATTACCATAGGCCCTCTTTCCAGGATCCAGTTCATGGATCTGCTGCCAGGAAATAGCCAGCACTCCCTCCTGGTCTTTTTAACGGACTTTTATGTTTCAGGATCGCTGAAGTACGATTTGCAACTGCTTCTCGCCGCAGGGCAAATGAAATCCGTGCAACTGGGTGGTCCAGGAAGTGCAATGCTGGGGTGGAATAGCTGGATATTCGCTGGTGAATTTAAAGAAGAAGCCAGTGTAGTTTTTGAACCAGTTAGGTCAGTAGGGGAGCGCGAGCCCATAAGTTCATAACCCATATGGAGAGGAGAGAAGAAAATGGTCAGCGTAGACATAAAAGCATTACTCAACCGCTTAAACTCGTATTGCACAAAATGCCTTGAGGCTGCTGCGGGGCTGTGCGTATCTCGGACCCATTATGAAGTTACTATTGAGCACCTGCTCAGCAAACTACTTGAAGATCCTCAGTCGGATCTACCCCTTATTTTCCATCAATTCGACCTTGATACCGGCAGGGTAAAAAAGGCCATTGATCAGACAATCGAGGAATTTCGCACAGGTAATGCCGCAAAACCGGTTTTCTCACCCCTCCTGATGGAGTTATTCCAGGAGGCATGGCTCACAAGCTCCGTTGACCTGGGTGAGAACAGGATACGCTCCGGCGCCCTGCTCGCTGCCTTCCTGAACAAGCCCACCCAATTTGCAATGGGAGCATACGTAGATTTATTCTCCTCTATAAGCAGGGACTCGCTGCTTGCCCAGTTTGGTGCGATAGTCAAGAACTCCATTGAAGAGCCCACTGCCGAGGAGCGCATGGCCGCTGCAGAGGAGGCTCCTGCAGGGGAAGGGACAGCACTTGCCCGGTTCTGCGTGGACTTCACGGAAAAGGCCCGAGCAGGGGAAATCGATCCTGTCTTTGGCCGCGACCGCGAAATACGGCAGATGGTGGATATATTGGCCAGGCGAAGGAAAAACAATCCCATCGTGGTTGGGGAAGCAGGGGTTGGAAAGACAGCAGTGGTGGAGGGCCTTGCCCTCAGGATCGTGGAGGGGGATGTCCCCGAAATTTTGCGTGATGTGTCAATTCTGGGGCTTGATATGGGCCTGCTTCAGGCAGGGGCCGGCGTTAAAGGGGAGTTTGAAAATCGCCTCAAGTCCGTAATTAACGAGATAAAGGCCTCTCCCAAACCCATTATCCTTTTCATCGATGAGGCCCACACATTGATTGGTGCTGGAGGGAGCGCCGGAGGAAGTGACGCGGCAAATCTCCTCAAACCCGCCCTTGCCCGTGGGGAACTCCGAACCGTAGCAGCCACCACGTGGTCTGAGTACAAGAAATATTTTGAAAAGGATGCGGCCCTGGCCCGCCGATTCCAACTTGTGAAACTGGACGAACCCTCTGTGGAGACAGCCACTCTGATATTGCGAGGACTTAAACAAAAGTACGAAGAAGCCCACGGCGTTGTGGTTCGCGATGACGCCATTGAGGCGGCTGCAGAGCTGTCCAGTCGTTACATTTCCGGCCGCCAACTCCCCGATAAGGCAGTAGACCTGTTGGATACCAGTGCTGCACGGGTGAAGATTCTCCTGAGCGCAAAACCTGACATCATCGAGGACAAGGAGAGGACCGTACAGGCCCTTGAGCGGGAGAAAAAGGCTATTGAAAGAGATAAGCTCCACGGGCTTGAGATCGACGAGGAGCGATTCGAGGAAATCGAAAAACAACTGGAACAATTAAATCAAGAAGTGAAAGATCTCAAGGACAGATGGCTCAAAGAAAAAGAACTGGCCCAAAAGCTCATAGAACTGCGTAAATCACTTTATGAGACTACCTCCGCAGGAGGAAAAAAGGCAGAGGAAGATGAGCTTAAGGAACAGGTCCGCCAGGTAAAAAATGAACTCGAGGCACTGCAGGGTAATGAGCCCCTGGTGCGCATTGAGGTAGATCCTGATGTGGTTGCAAAGGTGGTTTCAGATTGGACCGGGATACCCCTTGGCAGGGTGATGAGGGATGAAGCAAATAACGTCATAAACCTGGAAGCCAATCTCAAGGAACGAATCAAGGGTCAGGATGAGGCCGTTGAAACCATTGCCCAGGTAATCCGGGCGGGCAAAGCGGGACTCAAGGATCCTGCTCAGCCCATAGGTGTGTTTCTATTGGTGGGGCCTAGCGGAGTGGGAAAGACCGAGACTGCTCTCGCAGTGGCCGATTTACTCTTTGGTGGAGAACGATTTGTGGTCACGATCAACATGAGTGAGTTTCAGGAACGACACACCGTAAGCCGCCTCATAGGCTCCCCTCCCGGCTATGTGGGATATGGTGAAGGAGGTGTGCTAACTGAAGGGGTGAGGCAGCGGCCTTATTCGGTAGTGCTCCTGGACGAAGTGGAAAAGGCACACCTGGAAGTGATGAATCTCTTCTATCAAGTATTCGATAAGGGAACCCTCTCAGACGGAGAAGGCAGAGTAATTGACTTCAAGAACACAGTCCTGTTTCTAACAAGCAACCTTGCAACCGATGTCATTACCGAGATGTGCTCTGGAGATGAGCGCCCGCCCCTTGAGGCGTTGATGGCAGCAATCAGGCCGATATTGAGCGATCATTTCAAGCCTGCACTGCTCGCCCGCATGACCGTGGTGCCATTCTACACCCTGCCCCCGGATGTACTGAAAGACATAGTCGTCCTAAAACTGGATAAACTGGCAAAGAGGATGGCTGAAACCCACAAGATAAAACTCTCTTACTCTCCAAAGGTGGTGGAGCAGATCGCCTCGCGTTGTACAGAGGTTGAAACTGGAGCAAGGAACATTGATCATATAATGAATGGAACTATTCTTCCGCAGATGTCCAGGGAGATCCTGGCAAAGCTCAGCGAAGGGGCCATGCCCTCAGAGGCCATGCTTGACGTTGGCGAGGACGGTGCTTTTCAGATCAGTTTTTCAGGATAATGAGGACCGGCTGAAGACGGAAGGCTGAAAAAAACTCCTTGAGGGCAAGAGGCCAAAGTGTGACGACAAATCCCATAACTGTGGTTACACAACCAAAACCCTGGAGGCAAATAAGGTCAATGGAGGTTTAGAAATGAAATTCAAGGAGCGAAAACGCTTTTCATTTGTATCCAAGGGATTGCCAGAAGATACCTTTGAGGTGGTAAGGTTCCGAGGTGAAGAAGGCATCTCCCGACTTTTTCAGTTTGACATAGTTCTGATTTCGGAAGATCCCGAAGTGGACATTGACAGTGTTTTGCAAAATCCTGCTGTATTTAGCATCCATAGGGGAGAGGAAGATCGCAAGATCCACGGAATCGTCTCAGAGTTTGAGCAGATGCATGAGGTGGACCAGTATACATTCTACCAGGCCTCCTTGGTACCAAGGATATGGCTCTCTGATCTTTACAAGGAAAATCAACTCTTTCTTGATAAAAGCGTTCCTGAGATCATTGAAGAGATCCTGAAGCAAGCTGGGCTAACTTCCAACGACTACGACCTTAAGCTCACCAGAAATTATCCCAAGTGGGAATACATATGCCAGTATAAAGAGACAGATCTCAACTTCATCTCCCGTTGGATGGAACGGGAAGGCATATATTATTATTTTGAGCACACTGACGATGGAGAGAAGCTCATAATAACTGACAGTTCAACTGCTCATACCAAGATCCAGGGTGAAAGCAGAATTCCCTATTCTCCTCCCTCAGCACTTATTCCTGAGGAGGAAGAGGTAATTAGAACCTTCATGTGCAGGCAAAAGATCCTGCCCAAGAAGATAGTCCTGAAGGATTACAATTACCGCAAGCCTTCCCTGGACCTCAAGGTGGAAAAGGAGGTCAACCCCAAGGGGCGTGGTACCGTTTACCTCTATGGAGAACACTTCAAGGACCCGGACCAGGGCAAAGAGCTCGCCAAACTCAGGGCAGAACAGATTGCGTGCCGCGGGAAGCTTTTCTTGGGGGAAAGTACCTGTCCGCAATTGTGTCCTGGTTTTCTTTTTGAGCTAACAGATCATTATAGGGACGAATTTAATCAAGAATACCTGGTCGTGGAACTGGAGCATGAAGGTAGCCAGGCGGGGATATTGCTGGCTGGTCTGGAGCCACAGGAAGCAGAGGGGGAAAAGGAACCAGGCTATATCAATAGATTCACACTCATACCATCGGATGTCCAGTTCAGGCCAGAGGTAAAAACCCCTAAACCCAGGTTCTATGGGACAATCAACGCAAAGATCGACGCATCCGGAGATGGTAAATATGCAGAGATTGATGATCAAGGACGATATAAGGTGATACTTCCTTTTGACATGAGTGGAAGAGAGGGTGGAAAGGCCAGCCGATGGATAAGAATGGCTCAGCCATATGCGGGGGCAGACTATGGTATGCACTTCCCGCTTCATAAAGGCACAGAAGTGCTGCTTACCTTCGTGGATGGCGATCCCGACCGCCCCATAATCGCAGCAGCCGTTCCTAACCCTGAGACAAAGACCCCGGTTACCTCTCAGAACAATACTCAGAACACTATAAGAACCGCCTATGGACATAGTCTTGTAATGGAAGATGCTGATCGACAGATACGGATCTCCACGAGGGATGGGTATGAGTACCAGGCCGACGATTCTGAACAAATTATCACTGTTTCCACACCTGGAATGCAAGAAAGCCTCACTTTGGCTCATGGAAGCCATTTCGATTTAAATGCTGGGAGCAATTTTGTGAAAGGCCACGAAAGTGGAAATGTTGAAATTCATGGTGAACAGGAGGTTCACACAAATGTCCAGTCGGAGTCCAAAGCCTTGAAAATAGATGGAGGAGCCCTTAGGCTAGTACATGGGGCGAGCCATCAGTTAATGGATGATTCCCATATTAGGATGTGGAATGGTAGTTACAATATTCGCATAGATCAGGCGCAGGTAAAAATTTACAACAACGGGGATGGAATTCGCCTTTTTTCCAGCGCTATTCATATTAAGCACGCAACAAAAGTTGATATCGACGTAGGTGGTAATAAGATAACAGCAGATACCACCAAGATTCTTCTTTCTGTGGGAGGAAGCAATGTAAAAATAGAGGGAAGCAAGGTTAGCATCTCAGCTCCCCAAATCTTTTTCAACTAATGCTTGAGCAGAACTCCTTGAGTTCCGCTTTACCAAATTTTCCAAACTGAATAAATTGATGGGATCCTATCATTGAAATAACACTTCGCGAAGAGGAGGGCTGGATAATGGAGCGTAAACAAAATTTGTCAAGCGCCTTAGAGAGGAATGAATCTCTTGAGATACAGGACAAACATAAGACAAGTGATCGGAGTTTAAAATTTGCACACTTGCCTGCAAGAAGAAAACCAGACCAAGAAAGAAACGGGCTATCTTACTCTCTTGTCGGGAAATGCACTGAATCTTATGTTACTAGCCGTGCCTCCACTTGTAAGATTCTGTACAAAGATTGTGACGGCCGAACTAAAAACCAAAACTTGCGTTGCATAGATGGCCTAACCATCAACGAAGGGGATGAAGTGCTTTTGTTAAAACCTGTCGGCTCCCCAGAACCTATCATTATAGGCAAATTGGCCTCAATTGGTCCTCACTCCTCAATTAAACTGGATTCTGGCCATACGCTCTTGATAGAAAAAGAATCAGAGGGTTCAAATACGCCTATCATAAAGTTAAAACAACCTGATGGAAGCTTGGCACTTGAAATCCATCTAGCAGAAAAAAAACCTAGAATTTATCTCCCTTCAAAAGACTTATCCCTTGATCTCGAAGGAAGGCTGAAGATATCGGCACGATCAATAGATCTGGTGTCAAAGCTTGGGAATGTGAACGTAAAGGCAAATGACGATTTCAAAGTCAATGCCGAACGGATTTGGTTCAATTAACTTCCCGCAACCGGGTTCGTTTCAATCGGAGGCGAAGGATTCCTTATGGATTTTGAAAATCAGACACCTTTTTCGGCGGATGTCTGGCGTACTCAACTGTTCTATAAAGACCTATTAATGGCCATTGTTGTATTGAAAGCGACATTCAAAGTATCACCAGATGGTAGCGTGTCATCTGACAAAGAGGATCAAATTCCCCTCCAAGAAGGTCCTCAAGAAACTCCCCTTGGCTTAATTGAAGGCGATTACGCCCCCATCAAGGAGTATGCGGACGTGGTAATCCTAGGGAAAGCTTATGCTCCGGATGGAGAACCGGTTCCCAAGATGACCTTACAAGTGCAGATAGGCCAATTACGAAACTCTTTGTTAGTCTTTGGCAACAGATACTGGACAAAGGAAGGATCTTTTACTGAACCTGAACCATTTATCACCATGCCGGTAACTTACACCAATGCTTATGGAGGTACCGCTAGGGAATACAACAATATTCAAGGGAACTTCGCCGCAAATCCAATAGGGAAGGGTTATGTTGTATTGGAAGAGGATCTCGATGGAACCTCTCTGCCAAATATAGAGGACCCAGAAGAGCCAATTCGTACCTGGAAGGACAGGCCCACTCCAGCAGGTTTTGCTCCCCTCCCAGCTTTTTCTAGCTTGCGGGGATTGCGGGGCGTCAAAGTGGATACGGAGAAAAAAATGACTACCCTCGAGCCCCTGTTTTTTAATTATGCTCACCCCAAGATGATGCTCCCAGAAATCCCTCTCAAAGCCAAAGGCACGCTTAGGGGAATGACAAAAGAAGGCATATGGGAATTCGAAATACCAGAATTGTACATTGGCGCGGAGGTATACCTAGGCGAAAAAAGAAGCTGCTTTGTCATGCGCCCTGACACGCTATGCCTACTTCCGGAAGAAAAGCGGTTTTTTATCCTCTATCGCCAGGCTTTTATTTATCCATTCATACCAGAGCAAAAACGACGAATTTGTCTAACTAACCTAGACAACACAACAGCCCTTGAGATGGGGAAAGAGAACACTTTTAAATCTCTGCGCAAGGCCGCAGAAGATCCTAAAAGTTTAATACGGTTGGAGCCACTCATGAAAAATAGCCAAGCACTTCCCTTATCCTACGACAAAGTTATGGAATACTATCCTTTAACAGAAATCATTCACTCACTCCCTGTGTGTGAACCTGATCTATCTAGGAGGTAGACATGATACCAGGACCAGGACTCCATGCAGGCTTCTCCCAAATGGGGGTTTCAGCTTTTACCATGCATAATCAGTATGTCCCCCCAGTCCCAAATCCCCTCCCCAATATTCCTGGTCTTGTTGAGATACCCGGTTTCATGGCCACCCCGGTGAGTGTCTGGACAAGAAAAACTGCCACTACTGTCTTTTTCGATGGAGCCCCTGCTGTTCAAGAGGGTCATGATATGGGATTTATGATCCCTCATTTTGCCATGCCGATGAACACCCTCTGCGCTGTACATACCTGCCTTTCAAAACACAAGATTATCGTTCCCGTCCAAAAGGTAAAGATACAAGGTCAAAACATGGGGAGCTACATGATGTTTGCTCCTGGACAGATCTGCGCGGACCCTGTCTCCTTACCAACAGCGGTAGTCATGTTGCTTAAGTGTACAGTCTGGACACAGGTAACCCTGGCAGATATTGGCGCAATGGTCTGGACCTCAATTAAAGATGCTGCCTTAGACGCCCTTTGGAATAGATTCACAAACGGCTCTTGGGCTGGAACCAATCCTAATGCCAGTGGAATATTCCGTGGTGGTCCAGATATCTTTAGTAGACTAGGAAGCAGAATCTTTCGCGGTCACCCGGAGGTTCTGGCAGGTCTTGGTGATAACTTGATAACAATGTGTCGCGAGGGCGGCTTTCGTGGTGTCTCTAACATCGTAGCGCGCACTTTTGGGCAGGAATTGGTTAGTAGCTCGGGCTCAAAAGCCTTAAAAGATTTGCTCTTTGACCCTGTGGTTACTCACATTCCGGAAATCTCGGATACCCCTAGAGACTGAGTTTGACGGAAGTAATAATATTGATATCAATATTGACGGAGCCTGGGCTAGATTTTTGACTTTTTCATCTGTTAGGAGATTGTGCCTCGATGACAATGGATTTCAAAAGGCCGTATGATTTCTTCCTTATGCCAAATGGCATTGCTATCCTCGGAGTTGACGAGAAAAATCGTCAGATTCTATCCGTAGGATGGAAAGAGACATACCATATCGAAGAAAATGGGGCTTGTATTCTGGAAGAGAGCCAGGAGCCATTCAATTTTGAAATACGCGAAGATATTGACGGCCCTGACTCGGAACCAGAATTTTTTCCTTACAAGCTCACTACAGACGTAGTGGTATATGGCAATGCGTGGGCTCCCAATTCCAAAGAAGTAACCAGGATGGTAGCCGCAGTTCAACTGGGAGATAGCAGAAAGGAAGTCCTTGTTGTGGGAGACAGGAAATGCTCATATAGGAAGGGCACTTACCCGCTCTTTTCTGAGCCAGAACCTTTCCAGTGTATGCCGATCACATACAAGAAAGCGTATGGAGGAGTTGCCCCCACCGATGTTCCTCCTCTCAAGACCCTTATGGACTTTGTCTCTCCTTATCCTGGCGCCTATCCCCGAAACGACATTGGGAGGGGGTACGTTATCCATAATGAGCCAGACTTCGTTGAAGGCCTATCTCTGCCCAATATCGAAGACCCACTTGACCTCATAACCCCTGAGAGGCTCATAGTGGGCAAACCTGAAAACTGGTGGCGCCAGCCGTTGCCGCAGAGCTTTGAGTGGTACTCACCGGGCTGGTATCCCCGTATCGTTCATTTAGGCTGCGTGCCGGACGGATTACCCGAAGATGACAGCGTAGTACCGGAAGTAGAGCGAGGGTATCTCTGGCCTGGGCACGCTAAATTTTGCCGAGAAGCACCCTTGGAGGAAAGGCTTCTTTTGAGCTTCACAAGCGGGGCTTCTCCCGGACTTTCATTCCAATACCTAAGAGGGGATGAAACCATAGTACTGGAAGGGATGAGACCCCAGGGCACTTGGCCGATCTCTTTGCCTGGTACCACGCCGGAAATACTTCTGGTATTTGAAGGAATTTCTCAAAAGCTTCCCGTGGTGCTGCAAACTGTTCTAATTAAATCCGAGGAAGCTAAATTGACACTTGTTTGGAGGGGGCACTGGTATCCAACCAGGGGACTTCCTTTAAGGCTGCCCAGTTTTTCTGAACCATCCATTGACCCTATTGAAGGTATCAAGATCACTGTTAATGGAGAGAGACTCCATTGACGGAATTAACAATTCATGCATGTCCGAACTTTATTGTCCTGAACTAGAATTCACCAAAATGAAACTAAAACTCCAAAACTTTGAATTAAGAGAATCTCACAATAATGCCCTTCGCGCTCTTGCCAATAGACACGGTCTAAACTTCCACGACAGCTTTTTCGAGCACCCTATCGAAGGAAGAATACCGAATTTCGCTCATGTTACAGGGGAGTATCAAGGATATGGCATATTTGTCGGCTTTGTTCAAATCACGTCCCGGACGGGCTTTTCTGTAATAGAGCTGGTATTCGAGGACAGCTCTCTACCTGCTAGAGCCACCCCAATTGTGATGAAAAGGATACCACCTCAAGAAGAACTTGGGGCATATGCTCTAAATCCTGCAGAGATTTCAAAGTACTTTAATTGTCCTGACCTTGAGATCCTTAGCGGTGAAATCAGAAACCAACTTCTTATAGCTGGCAATTCGGCCCGGATGTTGGTTGTAGATCACGACCGTATCAGAATGGTACCGAGGCAAGATTCCAAGTCTTTTGGTACACCACCCCCAGGGCTCTTGCTGGACACATATCAACTCCAAAAATGCATTGACCTTGTTTACTCCCTCGCCGTCTCACTAGGAGCCAAAAAGTTCCTGGCCCCTTCTTCTAAGCTAGAATCCAAAATACCGCAATATGTTGAAGTAGCTAGAAGAGATTACCCATTGGCCTCAAGAAAAAATTATGACATACTCTTGGGAGCCGTTGTGCTTGCCTTAGTTCTTTTTTATCTTTGGCGAAAATTAGGCTAGAGTCGATCGGAAGTTGATTCATAAGTGCCTCTTATCCCAGACTTTCAGGGGAAAGTTAGAGAATTCGGGAAGGTGGGATAGGCATTCTACAGGAGCACTGGGGAAAAGCACACTCTTCATGATCTGTGCACGTTTTTAGAGCTTTTCCAGAGGCTCAACTATCAAAGGAGAAAAGAAAGCATAGGTGAGGCTTTGGTTGACTCTCTCACCAAAGAACCACCTATGCCATTAAATGGGACAAGATAGGACTTTTATTTAAACCGCCCTGCTTTGCCTTTGCCAAATGCCCGGCCTTTTCCAGCCACGATACCTTTTCCAGCCACGATACCTTTTCCAGTCACGGTTCCCTTTCCAATCACAATACCTCTTCCGCTCACCGTGCCTGTTCCTTTCTTGTAGTGCACGTTGCCGTTCTTGTCTTTCCAGATGGCCACAC
>JALVSJ010000351.1 GCA_027024445.1 Desulfobacterales bacterium | reverse complement strand
CTTAAGGAGTGTCCTCTTTAGTCTCTCACTGAGCTGCCTTGCGGCCTGCTCTGTCCTTTCTCGCGAATTTCCCTGCAACCTCAATAAAACAAGATACGTAAAAGGAGGAAAACCCAATTGCTCCCTCAATCGAATCTCTTTTTCATACAATGCTCCATAATCCTGGGACATGGCCGCCTGAATGGCATAATGATCTGGATTATACGTCTGAATTATTACTTTGCCTTTCTCCTTACCTCTACCTGCTCTGCCAGCCACCTGAGAAAGTATCTGAAATGTCCGCTCTGCCGCTCTGAAATCTGGGAAGCCGAGGCTGAAATCAGCGTCCACCACGCCCACTAGGGTCACCTCAGGCACATCATAGCCTTTGGTGATCATCTGGGTTCCAAGTAGGATCCTGATGTCATTGTTAATGAAGTCCTTAATGATTGCACGAGCCATCCCCTTTTTCCTCGCTGAATCGGTGTCCATACGTGCAATGCGAGCATTCGGGAATAACTCCCTCAGTTCGTGCTCCAGTCTCTCTGTGCCAAAACCCCAGCTCTTGAGACCCGACTTGTTGCAAGTCGGGCAGTGTTCCTGCGGCCCCTGGTGAAAGCCACAATAATGGCACACGAGCTTGCTCTCGTGCAGATGGTAAATCAGAGAGACATTGCAGTTCGGACAAGTCAGTACAGATCCACATAGCCTGCACACAAAAAGGCGGAAGAAGCCTCTTTTGTTCAAAAATATCATACTCTGCTTCCCGCGCTTTAAATTCTCCTCCAAGGCCTGCATAAGGCTAGGGCTGAGTATGCGGTTCGTACCCCCTTGTTCCACGTCTTTCATATCCACAATTTCCACTTCGGGAAATTGCCGGTTCTCAATTCTCTCAGGCATACTGATCAAATGGTAGCGCCCCATGACGGAGTTGGCATACGACTGTATTGATGGGGTCCCCGAGCCAAGTACTACCACTGCGTCCTCCAGCCTTCCCCTCGCCACAGCCCCATCTCTCCCGTGGTAGTAAGGCGCCCTGTCCTGTTTATATGCTCCGTCGTGTTCCTCATCCACCACTATAAGGCCCAACTTAGAAAAAGGAGCGAAAAGGGCAGACCTTGCTCCTATGACCACATCCACATCACCCTTTGCCATTCGTATCCACTGATCGTAGCGCTCCCCAGGACTCAACCCACTATGGTATACTGCCACCTGTCCATTGATCCTTGAACGAAATACAGACTCTATGTAAATGGCCAAAGCGATCTCGGGCACGAGTACAATGGCCTGTTTGCCAAGTTGCAAGACGCGGTTGATCGCCTCCAAATAGACTTCTGTTTTTCCACTTCCAGTGACTCCAAAAAGCAGGCAAGTGGCGGAGCTACCCTTTTCAAGCAAACCATGTATTTTCTGTATGGCTTCGTTTTGATAGGCAGATAAAGAATCGGGTTTTTTCATACTATAGAAAACATCCTCTTGGTGGACCCTGGGCACTGGCAGCCTTGACGTCTCGAGCACGCCCTTTTTTATCCATTTCCTCGTAAGGTAGTCCGCGTTAGAAAATATTGTCCGGAGATGAGACAGCAGGATCGGCTCCTGCTCCCATATGAGATCCAGAAATTGGGCCTCATTCTCCGCCCTGCTATGCAGATACTGTGGCTTTTCTGCACCTTCTCTGACACCCACAAAGACCCTCATAAGCGGCCCCAACCTTGCCTTTACCTTCTCTTCCAAGGTTATTAAGCCTTGGGCCTCCAGTTGCTTTATGATGTCCAGTGGACCTCCTACAGGTTTCCCCGGCCACTTCACAACCGTCTCCAATACCTCTCGCTCCTGCGGAGACACCAGTCCCAATCGAAGGTATTCCAGACCTTTTTCTGTCATACTGGCTACCCTATAGATTTTCCTACTAAGGCCAGAAGGCAGGCAATTCTGGATCAAGCGGCCCAAAGGATAAATATAATATTGGTGCATCCATCTAAAGAAAGGGACCATTGACTCAGGAAAAAGTGGATATCGGTCCAAAACATTTATAATTTCTTTGAGTTCACCCTGTTTTGACTTGTCCCCATAGCCGATAATATACCCCTCCACCTTCCGCTTGCCAAAAGGCACTAATACTCTGCATCCCACTGTCGCACTGCCAGCCAAATGAGCTGGAACCAGGTAGGAAAAAGTTCCATCAACTGGCAGTGCTATAGCAACCTCGACACATGTTGTATCACTTGCTTTCATGATAGTCCGTCAAAAACAAACCTTATGTGTCCAGACAAATGCTAACACAGCCTGTTACAACCGGCACGGAGAAAATAGGCACCTAGTTTATTGGTATTTCTGTTGAAGAGTTTCAACAATTCCCCTGATTCGTTCATCATCAGAGGTCTGGTGAATATTGTGAATGGGCTGAGCATTGGTTTCATTCATGGCAGGCTGAAAAATTGAAGGGTCGATGGTGACATTGGCTTGCACGTCTTGGGCAACATATTCTTCTGTAGGCCCGTGCTCTGGCTCACAGACAATTCTATACGGATAAAACGCCTTGCCCGCTTGTCTGTATTCCTCAAATCGAATATTAAATGGTCCCATGGGTGAGCCTACCGGACCTATATGAATCAAAAGAGGCAGAAATCTTTCTCTAGAAACGATGATGTAAGATTCCCCCTTTCGCTTATTCCCAATAAGGTAAGCAACCCGGGAGCCTAGGTGAGTAAGAGAGGTCTTTGAGGTTTGCACCCCCAGCCTAGATAGAAATCCAATCATCTCAGCCACTGAATGGCTCAAGAACATACATTGAAACTCTGCCACATTGCACCATCCACATCCTCGTCCATAAGGAATCCCATCACCCTCTTCCATAGCCCCAGTTCTCCTGCAGCGGGAAAACCATGGCCTTTTTATCCAAACCTTAACCTCCGAAAGTGTCCCTTCCTCTTCATCGCCTGCTCCTGAGACTTTCACCCATTGTTTGACCACCACTGTATGCACAGATGAAAAATTCTTGCTCATCATTTCCAAAATCTGGCTTGTGGGCATTACATAGGACAAGGCCTCCTTGCAAGGCGCAAACAAGACAAGGAATAATACTGCTAACCTTATGAAATGACATACCCACACCCAAAATCGATTTTGTTCGTACTCAATCCTCATCCCTGTACTCTCCCTTTGGAGAGGCAATATTTTCTTTTGCCCACTGAATCAGCTCCTCATATGTCGTACCTTTAGGGAAACAGGCATCTACACCTATTTTCTCCAGCCTTTCAAGTTCTTTTTCTCCAATAATACCTCCCACTGCAATGGTAATATCTTTCTCCCCCCTATCCAGGAATAGCTGCTTAATCCGTCCAACCGTATCCACATCTCCATTTTCTAGCATGGTAATCCCCACATGATCAATGGATTCTTGGATTGCCGTGCCCACAATGGCTTCAGGGTCTTCTAATTCGGTATATACGATTTCAAAGCCTGCATCTCCCAATCTTTTGGCAAGGTTCAACAAGGCCCCCTTGTGTCCCTGACCTAGCTTTGCCAATAGTATTCTCGGCATTCTTTCAACCATTCTTTCTCGCCCTTCCTCCAGTTTTCCATCATATAGCGACATTCGCTACGAAGCTTGACGATTTGAAATATAGCCAATAAGCTTACGGCATGCAAGGGTTAAGCCCCTTAGTAGCTGCTGATACTATTAAATCTGACTTTTTCAGCTTCGACTCATTGTTACACCAGTAACGAGCGTGGAGCAGGAGGAATGAAACCTATGGCAAGTCTTGAACCTGTGGCCTCGATTGTTATGGCGGCCGGCAGAGGCAGTAGAATGAAAGGTTACCAAGGCAATAAGACACTGCTGCCTTTAATCCCTGGCTATAGCCCTTTCAAGGGCACGCGCCTATTTATTCATAATATTCTCGAAAACCTACCCTATGGCCCCAAGTGCATAGTCGTCCATCACGACAAGGATCAAGTAATAAAGGCCACAGAAAAATACGGGCTGGACTATTGCGAACAGGAGACCCTAAACGGCACAGGGGGGGCATTGTTTGCGTGCAGGACATTTCTCGAAAAGCTGGATTGCGCAAGGATAATAATCACCATGGGAGATGTGCCTTTGGTAAAAAAGTCCACTTACGAGAAACTCATCAACAAGCTGGAAAGCTATGACATGATAGTCCTGGGGTTTGTCCCAGAGTCAAAGAGACAGTATGGTGTGCTTCAACTGGAAAAGGAAATTGTTACAAGAATTATTGAATGGAAATACTGGAAAGATCTGCCTCAAACCGAACAAGATTGCTTAACCATATGCAACTCGGGAATTTATTCTTTTAGACGCAAAGATCTCTTGGAGCATCTTGGGGATCTTTCCTCATTGGCCCATGAAGTCCAAAAAGAGATAGATGGGGTCACAGTAAAGTTCAATGAATATTTTCTTCCCGATCTCGTTGAGATATTCAATAAAAGCGGAAAAAGAGTGGGATATGAAATTGTGGAAGATCCTGATGAAGTGATGGGTGTGGATGATGTGGAGGCTTTGATAAAGGCCCAAGAACTTTACAGGCAAATGATGCACACTGCATTATGATCAGGCAGCCTGGGAGCGACTACCGACCTCCTAAGATCTGTGCCAGGCGGTCCAACTCGTGCCCATGTCCCAGTGCTATCAGGATATCTCCTGCCTCAATTCGAGTGTCGGAGGAAGGATTAAATACCATTTCTCCTCCTGCCTTCCTTATGGCAACGATGATTATATTCATCTCCTGACGTATCCCCGAGTCCATCAAGGTTACCCCGTTGAGATCTGATGCTTCACTGACCTTAAGTTCCTCTAGTTTGAGCTCGATATCCTTGTCATGAACAGTGAATTCGAGAAAATCTGTGACTGCGGGTCTGATGATGGTCTGGGCCATTTTTTGCCCGCCAATAAGGTATGGCATCACCACCCTGTCGGCTCCTGCTCTCAATAGTTTCTTTTGTACCTTTTCATCATCGGCTCGGGAAAGAATAAAGAGTCCAGGATTTATCCCCCTTGCTGTCAAGGTGATAAAAACATTGTCAGCGTCCGAAGATACTACCGCAACAAGCCCCCTAGCCTTTTCTATTCCCGCTTCAATAAGAACCTCCTCATTGGTAGCATCGTCTATAATGTAGGGTATCTCATCAGCCTCTAACGGGGTTCTTGAATCAGCGCTGTTATCTATTACCAGCACAGGGATTTTCTGGGCCTTGAGCTCGTGGCTGATTATCCTCCCTATCCTTCCGTAACCACAAATAATATAGTGATTTTTCATCGATCTAATTTTCAAGCCTAATTTCCTCCTCCCTATGATTGACCTGACTTGAAGCTCCACCATTGCTTGGGCCACCACCCCAAGAAAGTATGCCATGATGCCAATACCAAGAAATATAAGGACAATGGTGAAAATTCTACCACCCTCAGAAAGGGGCCCTATCTCTCCATAACCCACCGTGGTAATGGTTATGACCGTCATATACAAGGCATCTAAAAAAGGCCATCCCTCCAGCAGCACATAGCCTAGGATCCCAAATAGTACTACACCACCAATAAAGGCAAGGCCCCTTAATATTCCCTTGTAGCTCAACTGGTAGAACTGCTCTGCCATCTCTCCTCTTTGCAAACAGTCGTAAGCCTAGAGATGTCTTTGTGGCATTTACTTGGTAAATTCATGGCCTCACATGGCGTCTTTGTGATGACATACTTAGCAAGCCGGCCTTTCGGCTCCCACCAGCCACCGGAATAAAGTCCTGGACAGATATTATAAGGCTCCTCGTTCCCACCTGAGCGTATTGGAGGGCAGCGAATTTACAAAACCAGCTGCTCCCCGGGTTTAAGCGCCTAATCTGTGTCATAAGGCTGAAAGCGGTGGCGATATACGCGACTGGATGGCCCTGTCTTACTCTTCCCTGAAGACTGTCTATGGCCAAATATCTGAAGCCTCTTACTTACCGGCCGAAGAACTAACGGCTTCAACTGTAAACTCGCTCAAATCACTGGGTAAGTTTTGGAAGACAATCATGAAAGGAACCGAAGCACCAGGGGCTACATTAACATTTGCCCCGTCTTTCCCTCTAGGGTTCTTGAGAGCTTTGTCAATCTCTTGAAAGGGCAAGTTCTTAAGCTCTTCATCGGTAAAAACATTGCCTGCATAGGCTCGCTTACTCCTGACCACTTGCCCTTTGTCATCCAGTATGCTGGCCTTCACTAAAATAAAGCTTCTTGGTTTCGGATAACCATTTACCACCGTACCTCTCACCACAAAAAGTTGTCCACTTTTCGTCGTATTGATAAAAGAGCCCGTCACTCCTTTGAATGACAATCTTCTGACGCCTAGATCCCTGACCGTCTTTTTCTCAGGCATCTTGAGAAAAGACAGTGAATCAGGGATCAGTTGGGGAGCAAAATAAACTATACCTGCTGCGCCAGCCACTATCACAAATGCTATTACCAATATTACCAGACCTACTCTGGATTTCTTCGGTGGGAGGTGTACCTCTACCTGCTCCTCAGGAGGCGCCTCTACTACGAGTTCCTCCTCTAGCGCCGGTTCAGGCTCTGAGACTTTTTCCTCAGTTGCCATCTCTACAGCCTCTTTTTCAAAATCTTCAGGCTCGTAGCCCTCTAAATCTTCGGAGGTGATCTCTACTTCCACTTCTTTTTCATACAGTGCACTTTCAAAGGCCTTGTCAAAGTCTATCTCTTCCTCCAAATCTTTCTCTTCGACCTCTTCTTCTTTCACGCCTACGTCGTCGGAAGGCAGTGCTACGGTTTCCTGAAATTCTTCGTCCAATTCGCGCTGAAAGGAAGCTGAAGAGGGTGTCTGGGGAGGGTATACAACAAAAATATGGGAACAGACCGAGCACTTGACCTTTGAGCCTTCTTGTTTGAGCAAGGATTCATCCAGCCGAAACTTTGTCTTGCACTTTTCGCATTGGATAATCATGAACTCTTCCTCCCTTAATTTGAAGGCTCCTTTTCCTTCAGTACAAATATGTCAGCCAGGTCTCTGTATCGTTCATTAAAGTCTAGCCCATAGCCAACAATAAATCCTTCCTCAATATGAAAACCGCAGTAGTCAATGGGAACCTGGGTCTGCCTCCTTTCCCGTTTATCAATGAGTACGCAGATCTTGACAGATTTAGGCCCCCTTTCCAGAAGCTTCTCCTTGATCTTGGATAACGTAAGCCCTGTATCCACTATGTCTTCGACCAGGATTACGTGTTGCCCCTCAATATCAATTTCTACGTCTTTAGACATGCGGATGGTGCCACTGGACTCAGTTCCTGCTCCATAACTTGCGGCCCTGATGAAGTCGAGTTTGATTGGTATATGGAGATTTCTTACTAGATCCGTAAAAAAGAATATAACACCATTCAGTATGCCCACCAGGATAAGCTCTTTGCCCTCATAATCCTTTGATATCTCAAGGGCCAGTTCCCGTACCCTCTGTTGTATCTCATCCCTGGGAAGAAGTATTTCTTTTGTATATTCTTCCACGCTCCTGTGCCATTCCCTTCCAGCCCTCTAATTGCACTCTTCATATTTAATTTTCTGTTCGATGTCAACTGAACTACCTAAGGACAGGAGAGAGGCTCGAGATAGTTGGCAATCAATAACAGGAAAATCCAATGCCCAGGCCATTGAATCTGGGGACTCACTCTTCTGTGATCCTTTCTCCACAATAATTACAAAATATGGCCCCCGGCATGGCCTCCTTTCCACATTTAGGGCACCTATCCGCGGCCTTTCCAACTTTAGCCCCGCAGACCATACAAAATTTGGCCTCTACCGGCAGGTCCTGACCGCACTTTATGCACTTGTTGACTACAAGCAACTGATGTCCGCACATGGGGCAGAATCTGACATCACTAGTGATTTGAGAGTGGCATTTTGGGCATTGAATAGTGGATGGGCTTGCTTGACCTCCACCTTGCTTCCCGCCTACCAGCATCGATGGGATCAACATCCCCAGTCCTGCTCCCAAGCCCAGACCCATACCAGTTCCGGCGCCCTCGCCACCTCCAGCCACAGCGGCATCTCCCATAGCTTTAGCAGCCCTAAATTTCATGAAACTGTCCAAATTACCCACTGCGGCCATACCACTTTTTTCATCAATCATCCTCTGAACTTCTTCGGGGGGTGTGATGGAGTTGATGTAAAGATCCTCAAGCCTCATCCCCAGTTTACTGAAATCCTCCTGCACCCGGGCCTTCAGGGCAACGCCCAGCTCATCATAGTATTGAGGCAGGTTAAAGACGGTATCAAGTATCTCGCCAATCATGTCATTAAAGCGCGACACTATTACCTCTCTCATATATTGGCTTATTGCTTCCGTATCATAATGCCCCTGTGTACCCACCAGTGTGTTGATAAACAAAAGGGGTTGGATAATCCGCAAAGAATAAACCCCGAAGGCCCTCAACCTGACCAGACCTAGCTCTTTGTCCCTGAATGCGACAGGGTCCTTTGTGCCCCACCTTAGGTTAGGAAAACTCTTGAGGTTAACGAAATACACCTCAGCCCTAAAAGGACTCTTGAATCCAAAAGGCAGACTCAATGCTTTTGTGAGCAACGGGAGATTAAGGGTAGAGAGGGTATGCCGTCCGGGGCCCAGCACGTCCAATCCTTTTCCATCCCGGAAAAAGACCGCTGCCTGGTTTTCCCGTACGATCAATTGGGCCCCGAACTTTATATCCGCAGAGCCTCCTTCGGGAACCCGATGGACCATCTCCTGACCAGTATCATCAAACCATTCTATTATCTCTAGGAATACCATTTGTCACCTCTCGGCCTTAAAGGTTTTCTATCACTTCCCTCACTCTCACACTCACAGGTAAACGTGCAACTTGCTGTGCTGCTTGTCTAAAATCTGTCCTTCATCAATGCAAAAAACCCCCACGTGAAACAGCGCAAATTGTCAAAGTGTGATGTATCAATATCTTCACCCTGGTTATATTATGCCTTGCGCCTTATTCCTATACTCCTAAAGTAGTTCATCGGGCGAATCTCCCGAGCCCTTGAGCAGAGCATCCCTTTTGGCAATCTTCTGCATAAAGTCCTTCAGCAATCTCCTGATGCCATCTATTTTCGAGTACTCAGGCACAACCCCCTTTTCGGTAAACTCCTTAATTCCGTTTTCTATGGGCGCCAAGAGTTCCCAGAACTCTTTATCAAACTCATATACTTTCTGGAGGAGATCCTCGTCCACTCGCGGCTCATCAAAAACAGAGCCATAACCCCTTGCAGCCCTTTCTATAACCTTGGAAGCCTTTTCTAAATCTCTTTCCAAGTCCTCAAGATCTTTGATCCTTTTCCAACCGCCTTTCTTCAATTGATCTGTCTTGATCCACTCCATAATCCCTACGAGTTCATCCAGTTTCCTGCTCAACTCTACCCTCAGCTTCTTGTCCGCCTCCCTTAAGGATTCCCTATCCTGATATGAGCCTATTCCTGGGATTAGTCTCGCCACCTTTTTTACCGCACTACCGACGTCTTCCTTTCGCATTTTTTTCTCCCTCTATCACTCCTCATTTGTTTTGTCTTTCTCCGCAGCAGGAAAATAAATTCTGAAAGTCGTACCGCCCGAGGCAAAACAATCCTCACGCTTTGTGCAAAAGCTGCACTCCGAGATTTTGCCGGGGCAAAGGTCAGTGTCGGTCGGGATATATTTACATCTCACTGAATCCATTTCTATTCTAAAGTTGTACCTTTCAGAGAATATTTTCATGCGGAGCAAATCAGCCCCCTTGCCCCCGGCGTTAAAATCAAAGGGTCTCTTTGAGGAGTAGTCCAGGGTGTCCTGAGTCATGAAAAATCCTTCAAAGATACGCCTTTGATTTTCCTCTGTTATGCCCACGCCGTAGTCCTTTACAACAAGTTCGGCTCCTTTCCCTCTTTTCTGAACAGAAAGTTCCACTTTTCCCTCATCAGGTGTATTCTCTACGGCATTCTTAACTAAACCCGTTACTACTTTTTCCAGTACGTCAGGTGGTACGAATACTGGTGGCACAACATCAAACCGCGTTACAATCTCAACGTCTCTACTGGCCATTTGAGGCTCAATCCTTTCTATTATCTGTCGCGTACACTGAGTCAAATCTAGCACCTCAGGCACACTTTCTTTAAGTCCGAACTCTTCGTCTATCTTCTTCCTCAATTTCTCGACTATTCCTCCTTCACCTACCTCTTCTGCCACCATTACCTCCAGTTCATCAGCCACCTCTTCCAAAAGCAATGACAGCAAGCTATGGGCTTCGAATTTTCTCTCTCTCATTATATCTTCAACCTGATACTGAATCTCCAAAATCCGCTCCAGGTTTCTCCTTGCCCTTGCTACGGTAGATTTCCACGTGCGTTCCGGCAGCGCCTCGAGCTTTTTTTCCAGGATACTAAGCGATGCGCTCAGCACGGAAAGCGGAGTTTTCAGTTCATGGCTGAGCCGATTTATCACTTTATCCTTTGCTCTGTTTAGACTGCTCACTTCCTTGTATGCTTCTCGTATCTCGGAAGAGAATCTTGCATTCTCTATGGATAAGGCCGCAGTACTTCCTATCATGCTCATCAATTCCATATCCATCTGGTCGAACATGCCTACTTTTTTGTTCATGGCACATAGAACCCCGATTATACGGTCTTTACTCCTCAGAGGGACACTTAGCAGACTTTTCGTAGTGAACCCGGCCAGGGAATCAATGACCCTATAAAAGTCAGGATCTCTGGACACATCCTCTATCATCACAGGCTGACCTGTACGAAGCACCCTGCCAGAGACTCCTTTAGTTGCGGGGAATCGTATTTCTTTGATCCTCTTCTCTGCTGCCTCATCATCATGAGCCGCAGCCTTAAAGAAAAACTCATTAGTTTCTTCATCTAGGAGTATCACGAGGGCGCCTTCTGCCTCCATCAACCTTTTGACTTCACTGCTGATAAAGTCGAGCAACTCATCCAGATCCGGGTATTCGTGTAAAGCAACGCTGATCTTCAGAAGAGCTTCATTATTCCTTGCTATACGTTTCTCTTGGGTTATATCCCGCAGGATAACCAGCTCACCTGATGGCTCGTCCCCTGATTCTGAATACACCGCAGCCCTCATAACCACATCAAGTACCCTGCCATCCTTTGTAAGCCTCTGGGTCTCATGGCGAAGGATGATTCGTTGCTCAAAAAGCTTTTTAATGTTATCCCTGGTCTCCTCCACCAGGTCTGGAGGCACATACGGGATTGTTTTTCCCCTTAACTCGTCAAGCGTCCAACCAAATGTCTCAGTGAATGCAGGGTTTAAGTAGCTAACCTTTCCATTAGGTGTAAAAACAACAATGGGATAAGGAATGAAATCTAGTAACGTACGATAACGCTTTTCGGATTTTTTCAGGGCTTCTTGGGTCCTGAATTTATCAGTGATATCCCTGACTATGCCCCGGAACCCAACCTTCTTTCCTTCCTTATTCGTTATGAGGGTGGCAGAAAGCTCAATTATCCTTTCATTGCCCTGCTTATCTCTTATCTTCCATTGTAAATCTGTTACACCTTCACCCGTCTCATAGATTCGGTTGAATGCCTCAAGCATCCTCTTAGCCGAGTGCTCATCCACGAACTTGGAGAAATTCTGGAACTGGATTTCCTCAGGCGGGTAGCCAAAGATCTTGCAAAGGGACTTATTAAAGTAGAGAAAATTCCCATGTATGTCTACCTCGTATACGCCCTCTTGAATATTCTCCACAAATGCTCGATATCTCTCGCTTGAAAGCCGGGCACAACTGGTCATGAGCTTTGTATCAATATCCATCTCACCCACATCTATCTCCTTCTTGGACATCTTCTTTTCTTTGTGTGTCATATCGGAAACCTATGCAATCTCCCGAAAAAAAATATAGAAATTAACCCATATTATGTATGAAGACCGTCGTTTTCTCTATATATGATCGCATCTTATATGTCATCATAATTCTGGTAGGCCCCTCGTCCCAACTACCTGAAAATGTCACATCTCGGGGCAAATCCTGTCCAAAATCGAAATTGCCAAACAGATTTTTCTTGTCAACACCTTGATTTTCTTGCCCAGAGGGGATAGATGAAAGGATATGCCGCAGTTGGGGGAACACTTATGGAAAAGGCGACTAATATACCCAAAGCCACTATAACAAGACTCTCGTTATATTACCGCCAATTGGAATTAATGGAATTTGACGGATACAGGACAGTGTCCTCTGATAAGTTGGCCTGGCTTTGCCAGGTCAATCCAGCTCAGGTTCGAAAAGACTTGGGCTATTTCGGCGAATTTGGGGTGCGTGGTGTAGGATATGACGTCAAAGAATTACAAGAACAAATCAAGAAGATCTTGGCCATAAATCGTGAGTGGAACTTGGGAGTTGTGGGAATTGGAAAGCTTGGGTCAGCCCTGTTACAACACCGCAACTTACAAAGTCGAGGTTTCAAATGTGTTGCTGCATTTGATAATGATCCAGAAAAGATAGGCCAAATTGGGCCTGGGGGAATTGAAATCAGAGATATCAATGAACTGGACAAGGCTGTAAGGGAACTCAATATAGAGATTGGCGTTATTACTACACCACCCAGTGCAGCACAATATGTGGCGGATTTGTTTGTAGAGGCCGATGTAAATGCCATTTTAAACTTTTCCCCTATCCGGATTCAGGTGCCCGATTGTTGCATGGTGGAAAATATAGATTTCACTGTGAAGCTGGACATCCTCACATATAAGCTGCGCAATGAACTGGGTGGATAGAAAACTATCTGGTTTACCCAGGGGAATTCGCTGCTTACATGGAACAATAACATTCTAAGTGGAGGTTACACTACCATGAAAGGACTCAGAACACCTGGGGTGATCTTCATTATCGCGGTGTCAGTGTTGATCCTATGCTCCGCTGTTTGGGCTGCTGGCACTCCAAAGGCCGTATTTCCACAGACATCATTTTCCTTCGGTGAGATCAGGCAAGGTCATCCCTTGATACACACGTTCCGTGTCATTAACGAGGGAGACGCACCTCTAAATATCTCACGAGTGAGGCCTGGTTGAGGCTGCACAGTAGCCCATTTCGATCGGGTCATCCCGCCAGGTGGCGAGGGTAAGATAACACTAAAGGTCAATACAAGAGGGTATCAGGGGAAAATCATAAAGAGCGCTCGAGTATACACCAATGATCCGGCAAGGAAAATGGCTGTCTTGATCATATCTGCATTTGTCAAGGTGCCCATTTATCTCTCCTCTAGATATGTTTATTTTTATGGTACAGAGGGTCAGGAACAAACGCGTGTCGTAGACATAGTCGCCAAAGAGCCCAAACCTTTAAAGATTGTCCCCGGGCAATTTACTTTGGGAGATAAGGTCAGTTACCGCATTGATGAGCTTGAGAAAGGAAAGAAATTCCGACTAACCTTTACGAGCCAAAGCATATCTCCGGGT
Organism: Desulfobacterales bacterium; assembly: GCA_027024445.1. Classification (GTDB taxonomy): domain Bacteria; phylum Desulfobacterota; class DSM-4660; order Desulfatiglandales; family Desulfatiglandaceae; genus B111-G9. The sequence goes on along the minus strand of JALVSJ010000351.1, from coordinate 19,861 downwards.
TCTTACTATGGTTATCTGAAGCTTAAGACCAATTACCAGGAAAAGCCCGAGATCACCATACGAATCAGAGGTAGAATCCTGAAAAAACCAGCACCATCGAAAATTCTGCCCAGTACCCCCAGCCACATCGGAAACACAAAGTAGGGGGCATAGATCCAGAATATCGGAAATTAGAACATTAATCGGTTAGCTCACGGTCTGAATCATGGATGTGACCCAAGGACAAAATACAACAGGGATATCCATGATCGGCACTTGTAGAGAATTCTGTGACACGCTTGCTGATGGAACATAGTTCCCCACCAGAAGTGGAAATATTCTTGGACGGAGCCTGCATGGGTAACCCTGGCCCGGGCGGATATGCAGCGATCCTAAAGTTCGGAGATCACAAGAAAGAAATAACAGGGTCCCACCCCAGGACCACTAATAATAGAATGGAGCTAATGGCAGCTATCAAGGCGTTAGAGAGGTTAAAAAAGCCTTGCAAAGTCAGAATTTATACCGACTCTGAGTACCTGGTGAAAGGGATGACATCATGGCTTCCCCAGTGGGTGAAAAATAATTGGAAGACCTCCAGGAAAGGACGGGTCTTGAACAAAGATCTTTGGCTGAGGCTTCTGCACCTTAGTGAAATTCATGACATAGAGTGGAACTGGATAAGAGGCCACTCAGGGCACCCGGAGAACGAACGCTGCGATTATTTGGCAAAATCAGCCATAAAGAAAATAGAGGGTACAGAGTAAGGAGATTTTCGATGGAAAAATCTTGGCAGGATGTACTTGCAAGAATGACTTACGGGATATATGTCTTGACTACCGGGAAAGATGCGAACATAAACGGAATGATTGCCTCCTGGGTGACCCAGGTATCCCATGAGCCACCTTTAGTCCTCGTGGCTGTACACCCCAACCGCAGAACCAACTCATTAATTAGAGAAAGTGAGGTTTTCGCCTTGCACATTTTGGGATCTCATCAGCAGGATTTTATGGCACGATTTAAGGGCCCCGATCCACTGATGAAATTTGAGGGTCTTAACTGGAAAAGAGGAATCACAGGCTGTCCTATTATTTATGATTGCGTGGCAATGATCGAATGCAAACTAACGGAGACCTATCAGCCCGGAAACCACACGCTATTCATCGGTGAGATAGTGAACGGACGGGTCATCTCCGAAGAGCCAGTACTTACTACCCTCGACTATTCTGGAACCTATACCGGAAGGGTCTAAACACCAATTCTTATCTTTTTTTCATGTGTTCGTCTGTCAAATATTATCCTACTTACAAATCTTGAGTAATTGTTAATGATTTCGCAGGATACGTCCGAATATACCTAATGACTAGTCAGTGCGTTTTATTACCCACTGGCGTTTCGGGAAATGGACTGAGGCTCTGCACACTGCTGCTGCGGTCCCCCAGTCAGGAACACTTAGAGACGCATGAAAAGGAGAGACGTCCATGAGATGCCCAAAGTGTGGGTATGTGAGTTTCGATCACAATGAATCTTGCCCTAAATGTAATAAGACCCTTTCTCAAGAGAGGGAACGCCTCAATTTGGTCACTTTTTATCCTGACCCTCCTTTCCTTTTAGGTGGACTTCTGGGCGAAGTTAACGAGTCAGGTATGCACTATCATCCGACCGGGAGTGGCACATTTAAGGCGCTGGAAGAAGAGATAGAACTTGAGGCTGAGACAGAAGAGGTAGCCCTGGCCAGCAATCAAGAAGAAGATACAGAAATAGAGATAGAACTTGATTCCTTGGCCGAGGAAGAGTTTTCCGCGGCAAGTAGTGAACCCCATAACACTACTGAGGCCGAGACTTTAACTACTGATTATGGAGTTACTAGTGACGAAGACAAGATTACTGAGGCCTCAGACCTGGACAGCCTTTCCGGCTTAGAATTGGAAGGCTCCGAGTCGGAGATCCAAGAGATGGATGAAGCAGCCGAGCCACAGGCAGTTGAACCATTAGTATTTGAAATGGAAGACATTACCTTGGAGGGACAGTCCAAGGAGGAATTGGATTTAGAACTGATTGAGGATGAAACCGCTGAGGCCCCCACAGAAGTACACGGTACTGCCATCGGGGAACAGGAATTGATCTTAGAGGATGAACCATCGGTCGTAGAGGAAATAGAAGAGCTTTCTGAGGACGTATTGCCTGACCAGACTGAAGCGATTACCAGTCAGTTGGCTGAGGCCGAGGAAGCCATTACGCCTGTGGCCGATGGGGAGCCTACCATCAGTCTTGAGGACCTAAAAGACGACGACTTAGGTGAAGTTGACGTAGAGATTGATGACGTAGAGCAACCGACGCAAAAATTAGCTGATGGGCACGGAGGATGAACATAACCCTTGACGCCTGGCACTTTTAAGAATATAATTTTTTACAAAAGTGCCGAGATAGCTCAGTCGGTAGAGCAGGGGACTGAAAATCCCCGTGTCCGCAGTTCGATTCTGCGTCTCGGCACCACGTGACTATGACATGTAGGCCTCCTGTTACAGCGGGGGGCTTTTTATTTTGGGAGCCTCAGAACGCTTCTTTGCTTTATGACGCATGTGGGTTTAACCACGAATTGAGCTGGGAAGTTGTGTGGGTTAACTCTTCAGACATATCATGGTACTGCGAGGTAAAAAGAGCGATGAAAAGATCTTGCTGGGGTTGTAAATATCATTTTACCATAGCGAGAAGAGCAAGAGGAGGAATTTATTTGGACTCCAGTTGCGGTAAATACGATCAAAGAACCACACAGGCTCCAGAGGAATTGGAACCGGGCTGCTATGAAGCCCTCTCCCTAAAAAGGGAAAAATTGCCTTCTCATTCACGGGAAAGGTCATAGCATTAATTTGCCATCAAATTATTTAGCTCATGCTTTAAGTCCCCCAGACATTTATGAAACGTGCCTAATATGAACAATTTGACTTTATCACAACTATCAAGTAAGAATGAGCTTTATTATATAGGCTAAAGGTATTCTTAGTTTTTGCTGTCCTTCACCCATATTGCACTTTTCTTGAAGGCATTTGAATATTCGTGGGATAGTGAGGCCAAGGCAGCCTAGAATGAAAAAAAAGTCCCAAATTATCATAGTCACTTTTGTAACACTGATTCTCATAGGCTTTTTTCTCAGCATATACATTACCGTTGAAGAGACAATTCCGGGCAACGCGGTAGTGGTCATCACCCAAGAAGATCATCTATATCATTCAATCCATTTTGATTATGTATGCGTAGCTGGAAAGACCGCGAGAACTACTACGTTAAAAGAAGCCCTGAAAATGGGTTATAAACCCGATCCCCACTGCCAGGAATTAGGATATTTCAAAGGTAATCGGCGTTTTCTTTTTTATCATCTTTTATCCAAGCTAGGTATCCAGGTAAACAGCCGATGGGACAAGAACGGGAACTGGCTGTGGTAAGTGTGGGTTTTGAGCTGCTGTTAGAATCTGGGAGTCAAGCGTCATGCCATCATTGAGGGTTACAACAGGCGATGGACAAATCTTCACCTACCCTATCGCGAAAGACAAGATAACCCTTGGCAGAAGCAAGGACAACGATCTTGTTATTTCTGACAATACCGTATCCCGCCGTCATGCAGAGATCCGTAAGTCCGACAAAGGCTATATCATAGTTGACCTAGGTAGTTACAATGGCACCAAAGTAAATGGTAAGCTTATTCAACTAGCCCCCCTCGCTCACCAAGATATTGTGCAAGTTGGTTTGGCAAAATTGATGTTCCTTGAGGCCTCGGAGGCCAAAGCTCCAGATGAGACAATATTATTTGCTCCAGAAGCAGAGGAAATAAAATCCCAATACCCGGTGATAGCCACGAGTCCATTCAGGGGACAAGGTGACTCCAGCGAACTCATATTTAATGTAGCTGAAGCTAAAGCATCCGGGGCCTTTCCCGTCGATAAACAAGACCTCCTTCAGCCACAAAAACAGTATCTGGCCACACTGGAGCGAAGCAATAAGGTCCTGTTCGTGTTATATGAAATCAGCCGCCAGCTGAATCAAATACATGACCTAAATCACCTTCTTGAAAAAATAATGCAGCTCATATTCATGGTAATAGATGCTGACGCTGGTTTCTTGATGCTATTGGGTCGCAATGGAGAAGATGATTTTATCCCCGTGGTGGTAAAACACAGGGTCGCTTTTAAGAACCACGGGCAATCCACTAGACCAAGCAAGACACTTATGCGGAGAGTCATCAGAGACAAGGTGGCTCTTCTTACTTCAAATGCAATGGAAGATGCCCGCTTTGATGGCGCCAAAAGCGTGGTGATTCAAAAAATACGTTCTGCCATGTGTGTTCCTTTATGGAGGAAGGACAAAATCATAGGCGTTATTCAATTGGACAGCACGAGGCCAGAGGCCCACTTTACAAATGAGGATCTAGAACTGCTGAAGGCCATTGCAGGCCAAATGGCCCTTATTATAGAGCAGGCATCGCTAAATGAGCAAATACGTCAAGAAGAGCAGATGAGAAACAGACTGGAAAGGTTCCATTCCCCTCAGGTAGTTGAGATGATACTATCAGGAGGTCAGGAAACAAAAGACAACATCATGGAACCAAAAGAGCTGATTGCCACTATTCTTTTCGCCGATATAATTAATTTCACACATCTCGCTGAAAAACTTCCCCCACAAGAAGTAAACATCATCCTCAACCGTTTTTTCTCGACAATGACTGACATCATTTTTAATTATGACGGCACTCTTGACAAGTACATCGGCGATGGCCTGATGGCGGTATTCGGGGCCCCAATGCAAAAGGACGACGACGCAAGGCGTGCGGTACTCGCAGCGCTTGACATGAGGCAAGCTCTGGAAGAGCTCAAGATGGAACTGGAAGAAGACAGAAGGTTTGATATGAGGATCGGAATTAACAGCGGGAGGGTAGTGGCTGGCAATATTGGATCTCCCAAGAGATTAGATTATACCGTAATAGGAGATCCGGTTAACATTGCTTCCAGGTTGGAATCCATTGCCTCCCCCAACCAAATCCTTATTGGAGAAGAAACGTTCAAGCTTATTGAACCTTACTTTATAACCAATCCGTTAGGCCCTAAGAAGGTAAAAGGCAAATCTTCTAATATCATGGTTTACGAGGTCCTAGGTGCAAGACAGGCCCTTTTACAAACCTGAGAATCACTGAGCTGTCCTTCCATTTCCTTTCTCGTTTTCCTTTTTTCTCAGGAAGCTCGCTAGATTTTTTTTCAAGAGATTGTATTCGTCTGCGAGTGATTTGAGCTTTTCTTTATTCTTGATCAAAGCCCGTTGAAGCATAGCAACACGGACTTTTAAATCTGTAATATCCATGTTTATCACTATGCAGCCGGCGATCTGGCCGCTTTCATCCCGATGGGGAAATAGCTCCGCTCTCACATACAGCGGCTCACCGTCTATGTTGTAATACTTGAATTCTCTTGACGCTATAGCTTCTCCCCGAAGAACCGAGGAAACAGCCTCGCGGAACTCAGCCCTGGATTGCTTGGCTACGAGATTGGTTGGCGAACGACCTTCTATTAGCTGCCTGGAATGGCCGAACCGCTTCTCACACGCAGGATTCCAGAATGTTATTTTCCCTTTCCTGTCAATGATAAAAGCCGGACATGGCGAATTGACCAAAGCCTGGAGTTCCGAAACATACGTGGGTTGGTCTGCTTGATCACTTTGTATTTGCTGGATACACTGGATCGCGCCCTTCACATCCCCTTTGCTGTCCGTTATGGGCGCGGTATTAATAAGCACCCGTCCTCCGCCTTTCAGGTTTGGCAAATAGGCTTCTAGCACAAAAGATCCGCTTTCAGACTGTGATATAATTTTATCGCTATGTTTAGCCCTGAATGCCTCAGGCCCTTCCAGTAACTCTTCTGCAAACGTAAGCCCTTGTCCTGTTGCAAATCCTCTCCAGACACGCTTTCCTATAATCTCACTTTGAGGGATACCTGTCATATCTTGGCAGGCGCGATTCCACTGGACTACCTTGTGATTTTTATCTATCACAAACATTGGTACAGGAGTTTTGCTCAAAAGGCTCTCTACATATCTGCGCGACCCTTCTATCAATTCTGCCTGTTCCCTGTCTCTCTCGATAAGTTCCCTTCTTTCTCTTTCAAAAAGGAATGCTATCAAGAGCACCGTAAGTAGCGCCAGAAGATAGGCTCCCAGGCCATAGGATGCTGCCATGGATTCCGGTATTACCTGAGGAACTCGATGACCGGTTTTGTAAAGCAGGGCAGCAAATCCACTTTCCACAAAGACCAGCGATGCCCAGATGCTGCCCCACAAAAATCCAGTAAGATAAACCGCCAGAAGAATCAACACAGTATTCCATACCCAGGTGAGGAGCTCGGGACCCGGGGCACCCATTGCCCCAGTCTTCCAGCGGATCATGACCATAAGTGCCCACAGAATCAGTACGCCAAAATTAGCTATCAGGTCGGGTCGCCTCGTCTGCCGAAGGCCAAGGAGGGCCAATAGGGCCAGCACGCCAGCTCCATAGCAAGCATAGGCCAGATTCTGAATATTGATATAGTGATAGAAGACTCCGAGCAGAGGGCTTGCCAGTGTTAGAATGAGGAGAAAGCTGCTGAGGGTCCTGATCCTGGTAGAGATATCCTTATCAAGGGAGCTTAGGTCCCCGGTTATAACATCTATAAGTGAAGAGACTCGCCACTGGCCCATTGAGTCAATGATATCCCTGTTCTTTTCGCTGCTTAGTGCTTATTAGCAAAGAGATATTGCACTGAGCAAAATCTGCCCCTATCAGAGGTCATGCTAACATCAACTAATTTAAAGGAACCATACACGAATCTTGGAGACTTTTGTTTTGGAGAAGAATAAACCTACCACTTAGTTCCCACGAAAATATTTCTGCTGATTACTCGCGAGCAATATGTCCATCTCACTTTCGGATCCTGTAAAATACCTTCATTCTAACTGTCGTCAAAAGGGTCCGCTGACCGTCCCCTTATTGTCTACGGAATATACTAGGCTTTTGCTTCCATCCTTAAAAATTGGAAATGGAGCAGCAATAGTTATAGTTATCATCGTCTTCGGATCGCCGTTTATAACAAAATCCAAGAAGTGTCCTGTTGGAAGACTCACATGTAAAGCGTTCCAAGCCTCTTGAATATCATTAGCACTAGGATCTCTGCCATCGTGATATACTTCGATACTGCCGCCTGTACCAAGGAAAAATTCCTGGTTAGGATTCTCCAGAAAGTACATTATCTCTGCATTTATAAGCTGCTTCATTATAGTAGTCGCCTCCGCACCGACGGCCCTCCTCCTAAAGGTCCGGTACGTGGGAAATGCACTGGCTACCAGCACACCCAAAATGGCGATTACGACCATCAGTTCTATTAGTGTAAAGCCCTTTTCCCTCTTCACTGGGTCCCGCCTCCGATTTTCATCCGGTATTCGATCCCTTTGGCGGTGAGTACCAGGTTCATGTCGCCTTTCTTGTAGTGACGCAAGGAAAGCTTATACCCCTTCACAGGATCCTTTTTGTAAAGGAGTTGATTGAGGTAACTCAGTTCAGCTTTCTTAAATGACAAATATTTTGGGACGAGATCCAGCAAGGAATCGGGATACTTATTGCCTTCGTAGTGAGCATAACGTTTGATCGCGCCATCAACCATGAAAAGTAATACCCGTCCGCCTTTGGCTAGGCTTGCTTTAGAAGCAGGGGCGGGCTGGCCGCCAAACAGTATTACTCCCCACATAACAACAATCAAGACCGAGGAAACCATCAGAAAGTATTGAAATGGCCCCCATTTTTTCCCTCGTTTTTTACCCTGTGCCCGTGACCGCTTTTCACTCAGCTTTGAGCTCCCCTCAGATATCTGGCGGACCATAGCACACTGGAAGCAGGTATACACTCCGGGCCTTAATTCCTCAGCGCACTCCTCACACAGGGGAGCATGGCACGTGGAGCAAAATTGTTTTGCTAATCTGTCCGGGTGAAATTTACACTGCATTATAGTCCTTTGATTTTGCTGCAGCCGGTCTCACAAAGAAGGGCGTACCCACATTCCCAAAGCGGTACGCCCAACGGCACAAGTACACCATGGTACACAGCCAGTTGCATCACTTCTCGGCAGGCCTGTCTCCTCTCTGACTTTCCTTCAACTCATTCCTGCAGTACGGGCATACTATCCAGTCAGGCTGAACAATTCGCCCGCAAGACTCACAATTGGGAACAATGGGAAATTTGCAAAACGGGCACTCTTTGAAATCAAGACTCACGGCCTTACCGCATTTTGAGCAAATAGTGGTCAGTTCTTCTTTTTGATGAACTGCGCGTAATACCTCATCTATTGTAGTTATTCCCTCCCGTATTTTCCTCAGACCACTGACACCCAGCTTCGTCATCCCTGTGGCCATTGCAGCCTCTCTTAGGGTGTCGGCAGAAGCCCCCTCCTGTACAAGTTCTCTCATCTTGTGCCCCATGACCATAACTTCCTCGATAGCAGTTCGACCTTTATACCCAGTGTAGTTGCACCTTGAACACCCTTTTCCTCGGTAAAACTTGAAAGGCAACTCTTCGTGATTGAGGCTAATCCTTGAGAGCAGTTCTGGGTTAGGAACGTATTCTTCCTTACATCCATCACATATGACCCGCACCAATCTCTGGGCCACTACCCCCAGTACGGAAGACGCGATCAAGTATGGGGGCATCCCGATATCAAGAAGTCTCGTTACTGCTGAAGGGGCGTCAATGGTATGCAAAGTAGACAGCACAAGGTGACCGGTAAGACCAGCCTGAAGTGCAATTTCAGCTGTCTCCATGTCCCTGATCTCTCCGATCATAATTACATTAGGGTCCTGTCTCAAAATCGCGCGCAAAATGTAAGGGAATGTGAGGCCCACTTTTTCATTGACCTGAACCTGATTTATACCACCGAGTTCATATTCTATTGGATCCTCCACGGTGATTATGTTGATTTCGTCGGAGCGGATCTCTTTCATGCAGGCATAAAGGGTTGAAGTTTTTCCACTTCCCGTTGGCCCTGTAATGAGGATCATACCCTGAGGTTGTCGGATAAAGCTCCTGACGATTGCCAGGTTTTCTTCACTGAAACCAAGCTCATCTAAAGATAAGAAGGCCTCTTCCTTGTTAAGTATCCTGATCACCGCCTTTTCACCGTAAAAGGTAGGCAATGTGGACACCCGGAGGTCCACGGCAAAGTTTTTGGATTTCACCCTGATGCGGCCATCCTGGGGGAGCCGTCGTTCGGTAATATTCATTCCACTGAGGACCTTTATGCGCGAAATGATAATGGGCTGCGTCCACTTAGGTAATTTTATGGTATCCTGGAGCACACCGTCTATCCGGTTCCTGACCCGCACATGATTTTCCTGGGCTTCTATATGTACATCGCTGGCCCCTCGTTTAATGGCATTGCGGATTATGAGGTCTACCATCTTCACAAAAGGAGAATCTTGAAGCTCTTCAATCTCCTCTTCCTCTTCTTCCGGAGCCTTCTCATCTGGGTAAAATTCTAAAAGCTCTTCCTGATTGAACTCATCGGTAACGTCAACGAGAGACTTCTCAGGATAGTAATAGTTCTGGATTCGCTCCAGAATCTGGCTGGGCGTCGAGATCGCGGGCTGGATATTGTAACCGGTAATGAACTGGAGTTCCTTGATCATATTAAGGTCGAGGGGATCGGCCATGGACACGTGTAAGACATTATCTCGTCTTTCAATTGGGATGCAGAGAAACTTGCGGCATACACCCTCCGGGAGGCATTCCATCACGTCAGAGCTGATGACATAGTCTTTCAGATCGACAAATGGGATTTTTAGCTGCATGGCAAGGGCGAAAGCAATTTCTTCTTCAGAAATAGCCCCCATCTCCATAAGAATCTGTCCCAGCCTCTTGCCGCTACCGGACTGAGCATTTAGAGCTTCCTCTAGTTTCTTTCGAGATAGCAGCCCGGTTTCAACCAGAAGCTCTCCCAATCTTCGTCGGGAACTAAAGCTTCTTTTTTCTTTTGCTGTATTAAGATGTGTTACCTTTTGTTGAGCCATATTTCACCCATCGCTTGACATAGGAAGGACAAAAAAGCACACTTAATCTAGCACCTCCCAAGAGGCCTTTCAAGGAAAATAAAGAGGCCTTTTCCTTTGACTTAATATCGAACCTCTGATAAATATCTTTAATCTATTTAACTTTATCGCTCTTCGCCCGATTACTTCCATATATGCCTATCATGGGTCTCCCAGGTAAATTTGGTGAAACGAAATCTTCGGAGAGCCATGGATGAATGATTTTTTGGTGAGCTACAGGTTCTTTGTTGATCCAGATCGTTGCCAAAGGTTTCATGGTCATCCCATAAGCTCGCATTGCAAAGTAGAAGAATCAATAGAAGTGCAGTAGCTCCCTCTTTCACACGGTGAGTGTTTCGTGAATGAAGAATTTTTTTAAAACTTCCGATCTCATTATCTCCATATGCATCTTTGGTCTTTTCCTTTTCTTATCTATTTGGCCCCAGCCCTTCTTTGAGCATATTGAGAGGATAATATACGGTACAGAAATGCGCCTGGATCTACCCAGGACATTAGGTGAGAACAAGGTATCGATTGTATCGATTGATGAAAAGAGCATGAAGCATCTTGGCCCGTGGCCGTGGCCGAGATCCTATCTCGCAAAAATGATTGACATACTCAAATCAAACGGGGCCAAGATAATAGCAGTGGACCTGATTTTAAGTCAAAAAGAACGAGCCCCTGGCTTGGAAAAAATCCGCAAGCTAAAAGAAGAATTGACCTCTGCAATGTCTGGGGACCAAGGAGACGAGGCGTATTTCACTAAGCGATGGTTACTTCAAAGGCTCCAACAGATAGAGAGAGATTTGGATACGGACAAGAAATTGTGCCAGGCGGTAAAAGCAGCCGGCAACGTTATCATGCCGCTGGAGGGAAGGTTTGGGGTTTACAGGTCTGAACTCGTCTCTTCTCCTCTGTTCCCTTTCCTGATGGAAAGGAGCCTTATTCCTTCCCAGGCATCGCGAGAGGCCCTCTCCTCTATCTCGGTAGATGAACTGAAAACACCTTACCCTGACCTCGCTACAGGCTGCCTTGCCCTAGGTCACATAAACCTATCACCAGATCCGACTCTAAAGGGCCTTACTCATTTGCCATTTATAAACTTCCGGGGTTACATTCTCCCTTCAATGCCCATAGAGATAGTGTTGAAACACCTGGGTGTTCTATGCAAGGCCGTTAGCTTCCCTCCTGGTAGAGTGAAATTGGGAGCAATGGTGATTCCCGCCTATAAGGCCCATATTTTTCCCAAATTTAAGGGCTCCACTGGTTCTTTTCCCAATTATTCCTTTGTCGACATCCTTCGGGTAAAGAAAATTCCTGCTGTATTCGAGGGAAAGATAGTCCTTATAGGTATGGTTGGCGTGGAGGGTGAAAGACCGTCTTGGACACCCGTGGATCCTGCAATGCCTCACGTTGAATTAATGGCAAACGTGATTGATGCAATTTTGACAGGCCGCTATTTGGCCCGTCCAAAGTCCATGATATACTTCGAAGTAGCTCTTCTTATTCTGGTGAGTCTAGGCGCTGCCTACGTGCTTCCTAGGCTGCAATACTTTCCGCGCACCCTGCTTACGGCAGGCTCTCTGCTGGCCCTCTTTGTGATTGCGCTCACCTTTTTCATAGGTCTGAATATCTGGTTCAAGATTACATATGTAGGATTATCTCTGGTAAGTATATACATTGCACTTTCTGTTAAAGAACTTGTTGTAACTGAGAAGACATTTGAGCTGACGTCCAGAGAAAGCATTGAAACCAATCGCATGCTGGGGCTGAGTTTCCAGAGCCAAGGACTTTTGGATTTGGCATTCGAGAAGTTCCGTAAATGCCCTCTCGACGATGCTCTGAAAGATGTCCTTTACAACCTGGGCCTTGATTTTGAGAGAAAACGTATGCTTAACAAGGCCGTCTCAGTTTACGAATACATCTTGAAAGAGGGTGGCGAGTATCGAGACCTTGCTCAAAGGATTCCAAAATTGAAAAAACTGGCCGGCGAGTTGCCTCTGGGACTCCATAAGGAGAAAAAGGGGGAAAAGATTCCCCTTTCTGAAGACCTTGAAGTTAGGCCAACCGTGGGGAGGTATGAGATTTTGGAAGAGCTTGGCCAAGGGGCCATGGGAATGGTTTACAAAGCAAGGGATCCACAGATTAATCGCCTGGTGGCCATTAAAACAATCCGCTTTTCTGACGAATTTGAAGACCACCGGCTCCTGGAGGTCAAGTCGCGATTTTTTAAAGAGGCAGAACTAGCTGGAAAACTCAACCACCCCTCTATCATTTCTATTTACGACGTAGGAGAGGATTACGATCTCACGTACATTGCAATGGAATTTCTTGAAGGCGAAGATCTCGAGAACTTCTGCCAGAAGGATACCCTTTTACCTGTAAGGAAAGTAATCGACATTATGGCAGAAACCGCTGAGGCCCTTGATTACGCCCACAAGAGAGGAATAATCCACAGGGACGTAAAGCCAGCCAACATCATGTTGCTGAAAAACGGTCACATAAAAGTCACAGACTTTGGAATTGCAAAGGCAATGTCTTCGTCCCAGACAAAAAGCGGCATAATCCTGGGTACCCCCAACTATATGTCTCCCGAGCAGATAAACGGTCAACCCATCGATGGCCGATCCGATATATTCAGCCTTGGCGTAGTCTTCTTCCAGTTGTTGACTGGAGAGCTTCCGTTCAAGGGCAGAACTCTGACAGAATTATTTTACAATATTACCCAGGGCAATCACCCTTCGCCCAGACAGATCAACCCCAAGGTTCCACGGCCCTGTGAACAGATCATCGACAAGGCCATGGCCAAGAAACCGGGCGAACGTTTTCAGTCAGCCGCTGAACTTGCGAGGTACCTTCGTCTGCTGGCAAGAAAGATAGATGAAATAAGAGCTAGAAGGATGCACGAGTAGGCTTTAGAGCACAGGAGCTTCCCTTTTATACACCATAATACTCCCTATACCATTCCACAAAACTTCTTATGCCCTCCCTGACAGTCACCTTTGGTTCATAACCGAGCTTCTCTTTTGATTCCCTGATATCGGCCGCGGTCTCGGGGACATCGCCAGGTTGAAGTGGGAGCATATTCTTTTCAGCTTTTTTCCCCAGCTCCTTTTCAAGGATGCCAATGAAATCCATCAGCTCAACGGGATGGGAATTGCCCAGGTTGAAAATGGCATAATCAAAAGGCCTGTGCATCGCGGTCACGGTTCCATCCACCACGTCAGAGATGTAGGTGAAATCTCTTCTCATCTTTCCATAGTTGTAGACATCAATGGGCCTGCCCTTCAATATTGCATCAGTAAATAGAAACAGGGCCATATCAGGCCTACCCCACGGTCCATATACAGTAAAATACCTTAAGCCAGTGCAAGGGATACCGTAGAGATGGTGATAGGCGTGTGCCATTAGCTCATTGGCCTTCTTGGTGGCCGCATAAAGGGAGATGGGGTTATCCACCCTGTCAGCCACACTAAAGGGAATCTTCTTGTTATTGCCATAAACTGAAGATGATGACGCATAGACCAGGTTCTTGATCTTAAATTCCCTTGCCAGTTCCAGGATATTGAGAAAACCCTCCAGATTGCTTTTCTGGTAAGAGAATGGATCCGTGAGAGAATAGCGGACTCCGGCCTGGGCAGCCAGGTTGCATATTACCTCAGGACTTTGACTGGAAAAGACTTTCTTGAGGCCATCTATGTCCTGCAGATCCATTTTATAAAACTGGAACCTGTCATATCCATTCAGGATCTCGAGGCGGGCCCTTTTTAGCGTAACGTCGTAATAGGGATTGAGGTTGTCTATGCCTATGACTCTGTGGTCTGCCTCCAGAAGCACCCTGCTTAGGTGAAATCCTATAAACCCAGCGGATCCTGTCACAAGTGCGGATTCAAACTCTATCGTTTCCATAGCCCTCTTCCTCTTTAATCATCTCTGTTTTAATTCGCTGTGGTCCTTGGTACACTGGAAATCGGCAAAAATCAACCTCACCCAAAACAAAAATGCCGGGCAGGCGCCTCAACCCCTTGCCCGGCATCTTGTACTCTTTGGATCCAGGTCACATAACTTAAATTACATCATTCCGCCCATGCCTCCTCCAGGCGGCATCCCCGGAGCTTCCTCTTTTGGCTTGGGTTTCTCTGCTACCATAGCCTCGGTGGTGAGCAGCAACCCGGCCACGGATGCCGCGTTCTGCAATGCGAACCTGGTCACCTTTGTCGGATCAATGATTCCGACCTTCATGAGGTCTTCGTATTCGCCTGTCTCAGCATTATACCCGAAGGCGCCCTTGCCGGCCTTCACCTTTTCTACCACCACAGAGCCTTCTTCTCCGGCATTGTTAGCTATTTGCCGTACCGGCTCCTCAAGGGCCCTCATCACTAGCTGGGCACCTGCCTGCTCTTCACCTTCCAGTTTCAGCTTGGCTACGGCAGCCAGCGCCCTCAGAAGTGCTACACCCCCACCGGGGACTACCCCCTCTTCAACAGCCGCCCTGGTGGCATTAAGCGCATCTTCCACTCGGGCCTTCTTTTCCTTCATCTCGGTCTCAGTGGCAGCACCCACGTTAATCACGGCCACTCCACCTATCAGCTTGGCAAGGCGCTCTTGAAGTTTTTCCCTGTCATAATCAGAAGTTGTCTCCTCTATCTGGACCCTGATCTGTTTCACCCTTGCTTCCAGGTCTTCCCTGCTACCGCCTCCGTCCACGATAGTGGTATTGTCTTTATCAATACGTACCGTCTTTGCAGTGCCCAGGTCATTTAATGTGACGTTCTCCAGCTTGAGGCCTAGGTCCTCGGAGATCACACGGCCACCTGTAAGGATCGCTATATCTTGCAGCATGGCCTTCCTCCTGTCGCCAAAGCCCGGCGCCTTTACCGCCGCACACTGGAGTGTCCCTCTCAGTTTGTTGACCACCAGGGTAGCCAGTGCCTCTCCTTCTACATCCTCGGCTATGATCAACAGGGGCTTTCCGGATCTCGCCACTTGCTCCAAAATCGGGATCATGTCTTTCATGCTGCTAATTTTCTTTTCATGAAGAAGAATGTAAGGCTCACTGAGGACAACTTCCATTTTTTCAGGATCAGTCACAAAATAGGGGGAGAGGTACCCACGGTCAAACTGCATTCCTTCTACAACCTCTAGGGTGGTCTCCATTCCTTTGGCCTCTTCAACAGTGATGACCCCTTCTTTCCCAACCTTGTTCATGGCTTCGGCTATGATGTTACCTATGGTGGGGTCATTATTTGCGGAAATGGTTCCCACTCTGGCAATTTCTTCTTGATCTTTGGTGGGTTTGGACAGTTTCTTTAACTCATCCACAGCAGCCTCTACAGCCTTGTCAATGCCTCTTTTGAGGGCCATGGGGTTCATTCCTGAAGCCACCAGCTTTGAGCCCTCTCTGTAAATAGCCTGGGCCAGCACAGTGGCTGTTGTGGTCCCATCCCCTGCCACATCAGAGGTCTTGGAAGCCACTTCCTTGACCATCTGGGCACCCATATTCTCGAACTTATCCTCCAGCTCGATCTCCTTGGCCACTGTCACTCCATCCTTGGTGATAGTGGGGGAGCCGAAAGTCTTCTCGATTATCACATTGCGCCCTTTGGGACCCAGCGTCACCTTTACCGCATCAGCCAGGGTGTCTACCCCTTTCAAAAGGGCCTCTCTTGCCTTAATGTCATACTTGATTTCCTTTGCCATATCTTCATCCCTCCTTAGGTTTACTTAGATTCCTTTTTTAAAACTACTTTTCTACTACCGCAATCACGTCATCCTCGCGCATGATCAGAAGTTCCTCACCTTCTATTTTCACCTCAGTGCCCGCATATTTTCCAAAAAGTACCCGGTCTCCCTTTTTCACCTCTAACGGAATCTTCTGTCCGTTATCCAAGAGTTTTCCGTCTCCAACAGCTATCACTTCCCCTTCTATGGGTTTCTCCTTAGCAGTGTCAGGAATTATGATTCCGCCCTTTGTCTTCTCTTCCTCCTCAATTCTCTTCACAATAACTCGATCGCCCAATGGTCTCAGTTTCATAGTCCTTTCTCCTCCGAAATTTTTTTGGTGATTTATTTTTCAAAAGGGGCTCCAGTGGAAAAGCAAAAAGATGGTGTGAGGCCCCGGAAATTCAATGAATAAAATTAATCCGCCATTGCCCCTTGTCAAGTGCTCCACCTGCATTTTTTCACCATTTTTTAACACTCACCGGCCGTCCCTGAGAGATGCTCTTGTTGAAAGACTGTGCAACAAGCTTTGTGCCTTTAGCCTATTTCACAGGTCCCTCAGCTTCTAGCCAACCTCCACTGAAGCGTCTTCATCAATCCCTCCTCAAGCGACGTCTTAGGTTCCCAGCCCAGGACATGTCTCGCCTTTTCAATGCGCAGGCAGCTTTTGGTAAGATCTCCAGGGCGGGCAATTTCGGCCTTGGGAGTCCTTAGGGATTCGGGCACCTTTTTTCCAGTTTTTTGAAACGCCTCCACAATTTTCTCGTAGAGATCCAGGGTTCGGGTTTCGATACCGGTTCCAATGTTGACGAAATCTCCCTCTCCTGCTGAAAGGGCCTTTATATTGGCCTCCACAACATCACCCACATAACAATAATCCCGGATCATCCCCTCAGGCTCATCTGCAAAATGATAAAGCACTGATTGCTTCCCTTCTATTATGTTGTCCATGAAGATGGCCACCACTCCGGCCTCGCCATGTCGTATCTGCCGGGGGCCGTAAATATTTGCATATCTAAGCGTTGTGTATTGCAGGCCATATTGATGTTTGTAAAAGGCCAGATACTTTTCAGAACAAAACTTTGCCACTGCATAGGGAGATAGGGGCTGGGGAGGATAGTTCTCCGAAGTGGGGTACTCTTCTGCCTCTCCGTAGATAGCCCCACCGGAGGATATAAATATCACCTTCTTTGTCCCGTACTTGATGGCTGCCTCCAATAGGTTCAGGAATCCTTTTATATTGACGTCTGCATCAAACACGGGGTCCTCTACCGAAGCAGGCACACTGATCTGGGCTGCATGGTGGTTGAGCACTTCCGGCCTTTCTTCGCTAAATATCTCTTCCACCTCCCGAGACCTTATGTCCACCTGATAAAATGTGGTCGCCGGGTTGACGTTTTCCCTAGACCCACTGGAAAGATCATCTATCACCACCACCTCGTGACCTGCCTCAATGTATCCATCCACCACATTTGATCCAATAAACCCGGCTCCTCCGGTAACCAAGATTCTCATTTCCAAGGCCTCCCCTTGTTTTTGTTCTGAAACCTATCAGGGGCCACCAGGAAGGTCAATAGGATTAAATTAAATCCAGTCTTATCTGGGCTCCAAAATAGACCGTAACCCACTATGGCGCCGGGCAGTTTCGATAAACCACATTATGGGGAGAGAAAATCTAAAGAGACGGAAGAAGGTTCTTGGAAGGATTCAGGTGGAACCTGGAAAGAAGCTTCTCACGGAGTGTACCGATCTTTAGCCTTCCATAAATGCATTGAAATGAAGCAAGTCGTTGGTTATAGTGATGGGCTAATCTCTTTGGCCCATAAGGACTTATTTATGAACAGCAGAACCAAAACCATTCTTGATCTCATAGGCAACACCCCTCTTGTGCCCATCCACAAATTGAATCCGAATACCAGGGTGGAGATCCTCGCCAAGCTGGAGTGCTTTAACCCCGGGGGGTCTGTGAAGGACCGCCCAGCCCTTTACATGATAGAAGAGGCAGAAGCCAGAGGTGAGCTCACAAGGGACAAGATCATCCTCGAGGCCACAAGCGGAAACACAGGGATAGGCCTTGCTCTCGTGGCAGCAGTAAAGGGCTACAGGATTTTGCTGGTCATGTCCGAGTCCGTGAGCGAGGAAAGAGTCAAGATCCTCAGGGCCATGGGTGCTGAGATAAAATTCACACCCGCAAGACTGAGCACGGATGGTGCCATCGAGTACGTATATAATCTGGTAAGAGAAGAACCCGATAGATACTGGCTGGCTGATCAGTTCAACAATGAGGCCAACTGGAAGGCCCACTACCATGGTACGGCCATGGAGATCTGGCAGCAGACCGGAGGGACGCTGGACGTTGCAATGGCTGCCATGGGCACCACCGGCACCCTCATGGGACTTGCCAGGAGACTGAAGGAACTTGACAGCAAAGTAAAGGTCATTGGCGTTGAACCTTACTTGGGTCACAAAATACAAGGCCTCAAAAATATGAAAGAATCATACCAGCCAGGTATATTCCAGAGGGAATTGCTCGACAGGATAATTCATATTGACGATGAAGAGGCCTTTAATACAGCGAGAGAACTGGCCAAGAAAGAGGGGCTTTTCGTGGGCATGAGTTCAGGGGCAGCCATGGCAGCAGCCTTCAGGGTAGCGAGGGAAATGGACTCGGGGCGAATCGTGGTGGTGCTGCCCGATGGAGGAGAAAGATACCTCAGCACGCCCCTTTTCACCATCAAGAAGACAACGGGTATCCATTTTTATAATACCCTCACCCGGCGCAGGGAGGAGTTTATACCCCTTCGTGAAGACAGGGTCACAATCTATTCATGCGGGCCGACACTGTGCCAGTACATAACGCTGGGCCAGTGCAGGAGATTCATTTTTGCAGACCTCCTGCGCCGCTACCTGGAATACAAGGGGTTCAATGTCACTCACATAATGAATCTCACGGACCTGGATGATAGGACCATCCAGGGGGCAGAAAATGCCGGCATGTCATTGCAGGATTTCACGCAGCGTTACTACACGGCCTTTATGGAAGACCTGGAGAAGTTGAATATCAAGAAAGCCACCCACTACCCCAAGGCTTCCGAGTATGTGGATGATATGATCGAACAGGTTAAGAAATTAATGGAAAAAGGGGTGGCATATGAAAAATTCCGCTCCATATATTTCGATATATCCAGGGTTGAGGGCTACGGTGCACTGTCCAGGATAGATCTGGACAAGATCAGGTTAGGCAAGACAGTGGACCTGGATCAGTACGAAAAGGACAACCCCCGGGATTTCACTCTGCTAAAAAGATCCACTCTCAACGAATTGAAAAGAGGAATCTTCTTCCAAACCCCATGGGGCAATGTGAGGCCAAGCTGGCATCTGGAGTGCTCCGCCATTGCAAGAAAACTTGCAGGAGATGTTTACGATATTCATACGAGCGGTGTAGATCTCATATTTCCTCACCATGAAAATGCCATCGCAATAAACAGGGCACTGACAGGCAAGCCGCCTGCCCAGTTTTGGCTGCACAATGAACTGGTGATGATTGAGGGCAAGGGAAAAGAACAGGGCCAGGAGTCCCTCACACTGCGTGACGTTCTGGCAAAGGGCTACACTGGCAGGCAAATAAGGTATTTCTTGATGAGCCGCCACTACCGCAAGCCCCTGTACTTTTCCTGGTCAAAACTGGATTCAGTAAAGAATACCCTGGATCATCTGGATAGCTTTGTACAAAAAGTTCATTTCTCCCCTCACGCGCCCCCTGCCCAGGAGGTGGATCAATTCATTTATGACCTTCGCCATGGTTTTTCAGAAGCCCTGGACGACGATATGAACATCTCCGCAGCCCTGGCCGCCCTCTTTAATTTCATGGGCCGCCTCAATAAGACAATGGATCGGCGCGGATTGGCCAGGGAGGACAAGGACTCTGTGCTCAAGGCCCTTGAGTCAATCAATTCAGTCATTGATGTCATGAAACTTGAGAAACTGGATCCAGGTGAGGAAGCCATGGCATTGATCAGGAGACGTGAGGAGGCAAGAAAACGACGGGATTGGACCACTGCAGATGCCTTGAGGG
>JALVSJ010000350.1:1087-4302 GCA_027024445.1 Desulfobacterales bacterium | reverse complement strand
CGAAAAGAGTGCGTTTCCATATCCCAGTGGGAATCCAGGATGGAACTATTATAGAAGTTCCTCTCCAGACCGTGGGCAACCTCAAACGCTATTTGACCGTGCTCGTTGAGGTGCGCTGAAAAGTTCATACATGGACAGGATTGAGGGGCAGAGGCCTATTTGTGTGGGGATGGTGGCATAGTGTATTGTGGACGAAATCGTTGAACTGTTTGGCGCGAGCGTCTAGCAGGAGAGGAAACTGTTCCCGGTAGATCCCAATTATATCGGTTGCACCTGAATATGGGCTGAAGTAAACCTTCCATGGACGCAGGACCAGGCCGGATCCATCAGGCCCATCCCTCTTCATCAAAGAGAAAGGAAACCCGCATAGGACTCTTATTAACAACATTGGCTGCTGTAATGACGAATGCGTGGTCATGGAGTGTGGCAAGAGTACCGGTTCCAACGAGGTGAAGAGATCTCCCCATCTTCATGGTGATACCCACCGTTGCCCGCGAAGGCGCATCTTGTGCGGAATCTTCTATGACGGCCCCAACCCTCATTTTATTTCTGCAACAAATCGCTCTCCTCTACGAGCCAGTTCCCTGATAACTGATGCGGGCCGGGAAAGATGATCGGGGAGAGGTTTTTTGAGAAGGTCTTGAGCGCCTTCATAATTTCCTAGCTCTCTTTGAATTTCAGCCATCATAACACGGTCATTGTCATCAGATGGATCAAGTATTTCATAGAAGGCTTTGAGGTTTTGTATTTCTTTAGGAGACAAATCTTCCTTCTCACTTGTATCGTATCTTCTTTTATCATTCCCCGACCACCAAGCTCGTAAGCGAACATATATTTCTTTTTCCCCAATAAGAGTTCCTTTTTCCAATTCATCAAGATAGTCTTGCAGATCCGGCATGATGTAGGGTTTACTTCCTTCGTAAACCGGAAGGCCAATGATTGGTTCAATTTCTCCTACCTTGTCCTGTTCGTCAATCCAAACCAGGCCTTGACAATGAGGACACTTTACAAGACGGGGCTGGTCAGGAAGCATTAAGGCATCAATTTTCCCGTCAGTCCAAAACACCCCACAGAACGTATTGCCTGACATGATAGTGTCTTGTTGAATCAACCCGGAACAAAGCGAACATTCTCTAACTATCGTGGGACCCGGTTGCATTTGCCCTTAATGTTAAAAGTTTAATGCTTTCTTTTAATTAGCCTTGCAATTTCCTTTGCGGTAACCTCGGATTCGCATTTTGTGACAGCTTATCAAATTTACAGAACATTGTGAAGAAATGGCCTGGATATGGCTAAGTGAGAACTAAAAGAGACAGCCATTTGCCCTATTGAAAGAAGTCTACCACGTTGGCCTTGTTCTTGTCTGGCTTGAGCTGAAACATCATATCTCTTTGCTTTCATCTAACCCGCCCTGATGTTTTATCCTCATCTGTCCCTTCAGGAGACCGGTCGTCTTAAGCAAAGTCCTGATAGAGACATCTTGCCATCAGTCAATGAACATGCAACCCGGGACCACAGAAATTACGTATGAATATTAGCAGAAAAATCAATGGTGGAGTAACCTAAAAAGGCAGCGTCCACAATCTGTTGCCCTTTTGTACGCCTGTCTAGGGTGCGCCCACGCATGCGGACAGGCGCAACGCACAGGCAGAGACCCTCATGCTGGGGAGGTAAGACCTGCGGCCACCCGGTTAGGTAGAGGATTTCCAGCCTTCCAAGCGTCGTACCTTTCGTAACTCTCCAGACTAATCGTACCGTTCAGGTTCCTGTCACCCAGTGTAAACGAGGCTTTGAGCGCCTTGCCAATGAGAACCTTGTCTTGTATCTCAATACGGACTCGGTCTCTGTTGACAAAAACAACCTCTTGGCCCGGTGCGTCAACGAAGATGCCTGAGTCCTGGCCAAGACGACCCTTCCACGGCCTGTTCTTGATCTGGAACGCGATCACGTCGGTAGCGTCCTTGGGTTTTGTCTTCGCCAGTTCCTTCACCATGTCATCAATCTGCCTGAGTGTCTCATCGGACGGCCTACTCATCGGCATAGCCGAGAAACGCTTGTAGCGTCCAAAACTTTGGAAACCCCAGATGATCTGCCAGACACCGAGAACGGCAAAGAAGCGGTGGCCACCCCCGCCGACCGCTGCCGAGTTGGCGAAGGTAATAATGATGTTCCAGATGCCAAGAATGATCAGGGCAATTCCGTCGACAATCATCCCAGCCGGTGTTGGGGCAGCGACTATCCAAATGCCTTCGACGAAGAGAAATATGCCGATCAATCCTAGGATCGCGTTGATCGGGTTCGCCTCCATTCCGCCGAAGCCTGTTCCCTTGGCAACCAACCCGAAGACTATGCTTCCGATTCCAGCCGGTCGCAGGGTCTTCCTGACCAGTCTGTAGTTCAAGACCCGCTGCAACTCGTCGTTTGTCATAGTCTTATGATCGAGTTTCATGGAACTACGTCCCTGCTTTGCCAGATGCGACTTAGATCCTGGGGCCGAGTCGGCCATTGTCTTGGTGGAAGGTACTTTCCTTGCCGTTCGCAGAAGAAGGACTTGTCCACAGTTGGGACACTTCGCGCGCTTGCCGGCGAGCGATGGCGGCGAATTGAGCCGCGTGTTGCACTTCGGACACTTGACCTTCATAGTTCTCTCCTCTTTGCCGAACCATTAAGTGTCTTGATTCAAATTTAAGACATCGGCTATTTGCGCTTTAAGCTTGACTTATTCCGGGGGGCATATGCCCTGCCATGCGAAATCAGGTGATATTTGCTGGTAACAGACTGATAAAACTACTGAATCAGGATTGTGTGGCAATAGCGGGTAAGAACCGTCTTCGTTGGAATTAAGCCCGAGACGCTCTGTGGCTGCTCGCATCCGCTATGGCGGGATTGATGGCTCTTAGGTGGCGCGAGTGCGTCTCAACAAGATGACTGTGTGATATGGCCGGGAGGCAGCGGAAGGACCGCAATCGTGCTTACATCAGGACATATGACGTGGGTTAGAAGGCGTGGGGGCGGAGTGATAGGCTCCCATGGATCATTCGAGCGCTGCCGGCATGCCAACAGGGGTGACTAAGCCAATAGTTTTCCTTGAATTGTACCTTGTTGTCCTGTAGCATCCATAAAGGTATAGAGCAAGAGTATCTGCTATCATAACCCGCCCAACGCCATTCGGGGTGCACATGCCAGAGGACTGAGTGAATGAGGTCATTATACAT
>JALVSJ010000350.1:0-1077 GCA_027024445.1 Desulfobacterales bacterium | reverse complement strand
GAAAAACGAACTCGGTATCCCTATAATTGATGAGCAGCACAGGGGCATTGTGAGTACCATAAACTCGTTCCACTATTTCATTCAAGAGGGACGAGGTGACGAGGTACTGGAGCCCACCCTCGCTACGCTGGAAAACTATACGAAGATACATTTTGCAACTGAAGAGGATTTGATGCAAAGGGCCGGGTTTCCCGATCTTGAAAAACACAAGGCATTACATCGTACACTAATGAAGAAGACGACCGATATTTCTAGGGAGTCCATCTACCTGAAAGACCCTGATATGGCCCTTAAGTTTTTGAAGGAATGGTGGCTCGGTCACATCAATGTGGAAGACAGAAAGTACTCCCCTTATGTCCGAAAGCTCACCAAAACCTAGCCACTACTTTATCGTATATTTTCGACAAGTTAGTTGCTGGTTATTACTGGACCGGTAGTGAATATGCGTGATGACATGGCTCGCCTGCTGTTACGGTACGACGGCCTATGAGGCGTGCCCGCATGCGGACAGGCGCAACGCACATCCAGACAGGCCGCCATATTTGTTTGCCTCAGGTGTAGGGCCAGGTAACGCCTCTTGTTGCCGCTACACTTAATTAGGAGTAACACAGGTAATGTCTAAAATGCTTTGTAGCCAAACCATAGGGCCATGAGAGAAAATAGTGTAAACAAGGTCACAAGAAACCAAAACATTAATGGCCTTTCCTCTTTGCTACAAATCTGGACGCTATCCGAGTGATGGATTCTTCCATGCTTGATCCCATAGATCACGTGCCATAACAGATATCCTGCAATGCCGATAGTGACTAGCAGAACGATTATTTTCCTTATTATTTCCATTCTATTCGTCAAAAAGCTAACGAGCTTGTCCAAGAGCTGCCTTTTGGAATTATTCCTTCTTGCCGAACGTTCCCTCTTCCGCCATCGCCTTCTCAAATTCTGCGTCAACTTCTGCACGTTTCTGAGCAAATCGACTTGGTTCCAACCCCTCGAGTTTCTCATCAACGGCTTCTTGAAACATGGATTAGTCCCGAGCCCTCGTCCCTAGACTCGGGACTAATCCTTTATTTGTTATGC
>JALVSJ010000349.1 GCA_027024445.1 Desulfobacterales bacterium | reverse complement strand
ATGACATCTCTTACATCAGCGCCATTTGTTGAATAAACAATAGTGGAAATGGGATCATACACGGGCTGTAAGTGCGGCCTGTCCAAGTCTACAACAATAATATCCGCTTTGTTGCCCAATTGTATACTTCCGATTTCTCCTGCCAGACCCAGGACGTGGGCTCCGCCTACCGTCGCCATCTCCAGAACTTCTTGGGCTCGGAGTACAGTGGGGTCATGTGCAAAAACCTTGGCCAATTTCGCCGCACTATCCATTTCACCGAACATATCCAAGTCATTGTTTGACGCACATCCATCAGTACCAAGCCCCATTCTTATACCCATCTCCACCATTTGATCAGCGGGACATATACCAGATGCCAGCTTCATATTGCTCTCCGGGCAATGGACCACGCTTGTTCCACACTCTTCAATGAGATCCATGTCCTCTCGCTCCAGATGCACACAATGCACGGCAATGAGGGATTCGTTCAGCACCCCGAGATCGAACAGGTACATGGGAGGTCTCTTGTCGTGCTTTTGGACAATGGTATCCACTTCTTCAATGGTCTCAGCCAGGTGTATCTGCATCGGCAATTGCTCGGACCTACATATCTCCATCGCTCCCTTCAAAGTTCTCTCGGAGCAAGTGGTGGGGCTGTGACAAAAAAGCGACGGAATGATGAGTTCGCTAGTCCCTTTCCATCTATCAATAAAATCCCGGGCCACCTCAAGGTTCTTGCTAGGATCGGGTACCCCCGGCGCAGGAAAATCAATTACACCCTGGGCTACTACCCCCCTTATCCCTACCCTTTGAGCAGCCTCTATTGTCACATCTTGATAGAAGTACCCGTCTGAAAAGCAGGTGGTCCCGGATCTGATCATTTCAACGAACCCTAGCATGGCCCCCCAGTAAACACTGTCTGGTGAAAGATGCTCGGCTTCTGCTGGAAAGATCTTTTCAAATAACCATTTTTTCAGCGGCATATCATCAGCCAGTCCCCGGAATATACTCATTGCTGCATGGGTGTGGGCATTCACCAGCCCCGGCATGACGAGGCAATTTCTGGCGTCAATTAACTCAGTGTGTTGTGCGCTGGTGCTGCTGTCTTTAGGTGATGGCCCTATAGAGGTTATAAACCCGTTTGATATGTGGATGTATGTGTCCTGCAGCACAGGTATGTGGGGCACCATTGTAAGCAGGATGTCGCACTTAATGATGAGGTTCCTCTGATCCAAAGGCTTTTTGCTTGACATATTTTGAATTGCTCAAGGATAATATAAGTTTTAGTCATTCTACAATTTGATAGGTGATATAATCAAGTCAAGGATTTGTTTGTTATGGCGATAATCAGGCCTTTTAGGGGATTAACATATAACCTTTCCTTTGGGCAAGAATTTTCCAGGCTTGTTGCCCCTCCATATGACGTTATTAGCGAGCAAGAGCAGGAAGAGTATTACCGATCCCATCCCAATAATGTAATAAGGCTTATTTTAGGGAAAAAAAAGACCGGTGACACAGACTGGGACAACTGTTACACAAGGGCTGCAGACTATCTGAGGAGATGGGAAGCAGATGAGATCCTAGTCAGAGGATCTCGACCCGCCATCTATCTTACTTCACTGACATACCGGCCCCAAGACAGCGCTGTAGAAAGGACCAGGTGGGGCTTTGTTGCGCTGACTCGCATAGAAGAGGAAGACTCTGGTGTAATACTCCCCCATGAACGGACCTTCTCTGCCCATAAGGACGACCGGCTGAGGCTGTTGAGGGCGTGTAACACGCAATTAAGCCAAATATTCGCGTTATACGAAGATGACAGCAACGAGGTGTTGGATGCATGCAAAGAACATATCAATCACAACCCGGCAGTATCATTTGAGTTTAAGGATGGCACCAAGCACGCCATGTGGATACTCAATGATACATCCCTGTTTCGACAAATTGGCGAGGCCATGAGGGATAAGACCATATTTATTGCTGATGGGCATCACCGTTATGAGACATCAAGAAACTTTAGAAACATTATGAGGGCAAGGTACGGAAAACGTAATCCCAATCGATCCTATGAATTCGTCATGATGTACCTGACAAATATGAATGACCAAGGACTTACAATACTGCCATCCCACCGGCTAATAAAGTGGGCCCCTGGCTTCGACCTCAATGCCTTTCTTAGGAAGGCAGCGAGCTGGTTTGAGATAGATGAGATCCCCCTGTCATCACATGACCACCACGCCAATGCCACCGCAATTGAAAAAGAATTGGCACGAAAGGGTAAAAAGACAAGCGCCATAGGATTTTACCCCAATGAGAGCGATTGTTGTTACATTTTGACTCTAAAGGAAGAAAAAAGGCCCCTGATGGGAGATGACCTCCATCCTGCCTTAAAAGAGCTTGACGTTTTGGTTTTATCCCGGTTTCTCCTCCAAAAAGGCTTGGGTTTTTCGCTGGATCAACTGGACGATGAGGAGAATTTTCATTACCAAAGCAGTCTCTCTCAGGCCATCGCATCGGTAGAAAAGGGGCTTTATCAAATGGCCTTCTTCTTGAACCCCACAAAGATTGAACAGGTAAAGGAAGTGGCTCGCAATTTTCTCGTAATGCCCAGGAAATCAACCTACTTTTTCCCCAAAGTAATCAGCGGCCTGGTCTTTAACAAAATAGATCCCCATGAACTTATCGAACCATATTGAGGGTACTTTTCTCAAACCGGGCGAAGCTCTTGACACTTTCCTGGACGGGAATCTCCGTCTCATCCAGTGCATTAGCGGTTACAGATTCTCCATTGATGCAATCTTCCTGGCCGAATTCGTGGGCGTTAAGAAGAATGATGTTGTTGTGGAACTGGGCACCGGATGTGGGATTGTTCTTCTAATGCTTCTCATTAGATCCGACCTTTCAAGGGCCATCGGGGTTGAGGTCCAAGAAGACCTAGCGAACCAAGCCCTTAGGAATGCATTGCTCAACGGCTTTCAGGACAAGATGTCTGTCGTTGTGGGTGACATGCGTGATTGCCCTTTTCTGCCCCGATGCGCCGATCTTGTGTTGTGCAATCCTCCTTATCGAAAGGCAAAAAGCGGTCGGATTAATCCAGAGCGACAGAAAGCTATTGCCCGCCACGAAATAATGGCCTCCCTACAAGATGTGCTTCGCGCCGCCAGGCACATCCTACGGCCAAAGGGACGATTTGCCCTCGTTTACCCCGCCGAACGATTGGCTCACGTAATATCACAAATGCGCAAATTCCAATTGGAGCCCAAGCGTGTACAGGTACAATATCCATCCCTAAAGTCCCGCGCAAAACTCGTCTTGATAGAAGGCGTCTTAGGAGGAAGGCCAGGACTCCACATTGAACCACCCATCCTGGGCCAGGGCCAGTATTCAATAGAATAGGCTGGGGGGATAAGGCTTTGGGCCTTTCCAAAAACTATAGTTTAATCCGGTTGGGGTTTGAAGGAAAGCAGTCAGAGGGCCTTTCTGTTGAGCAATTTCAATCGAATACTGCATATAGCCTCTCTCCCCAGGCAATCATTCAGCCTTTGTTTAATGTCATCAGCCTGGTACTTCAACTCCTGCAGCCATATGGGCTCTTTAACAGCGATGGTCAGACATCCCCCCTTGATCTCTACTGGCCTTGCATTAGATGCTATCCCATCTCCCACCACGTCATTCCACACCCGCCAAATCTCACAATCCCTCAGGTCAAAAGGAAGACCCTGAGGACCTTTTAGAGACGCCAAAACGTCTTTTAGTGACTCAAAACCTTTATTTGCTTTATTTCCCATACCATAAAACTAGACTCTCTCCATTACTGTTGTCAACTGATCGTTGTGGGCCTCTTCAATCTACACCTTTCGGACATAAGCTACCATCAGTATCGGCGTTTGTATGGACTTGCACCATTATCTCCTTGACGCCATTACGGTTTACCTATATTCTCGGTATTTACCGACAGTAATGAGGTCAAGTGAAAATCCGTTTCTCGACGGAGGGAGAATCTTTATGGCATGGGATTGGGACAAACTCCAACAACAAAAGAAAGGACCCTCCGGGGGCACTCCTCCCAATATGGAGGACATATTTGAGAAAGTTAAGGCAGCAAGAGGCAAATTCCCCCGGGGCATTGGATTCATAGTTATCATAATCATACTTTTCATCCTAGGTTACAGTTGTTTTTATACTGTGGGCGTGGATGAAGTGGGCGTAGTCCAGAGATTTGGTAAGTATGTCCGCACAACCCAGCCAGGCCTCAATTTCAAACTGCCCGCTGGAATTGAAAAGGTAACAAAGGTCAAGGTCAGGTATGTCTACAAAGAAGAATTCGGTTTCAGAACCATACAGGCTGGGGTAAGGACAAGGTATGCTACAGGTTCAGCATACTTAGCTGAGGCCCTAATGCTTACAGGAGATCTTAATGTGGCAGTGGTCCCATGGATCGTCCAGTATAGAATAAATGACCCATATAAATTCTTGTTTAAGGTTCGGGATCCAAGAGGGACCCTGAGAGACCTTGCCGAAGCAACCATGAGACTCGTTGTGGGCGACAGGAGTATTAATGAAGTGATTAGCAAGAGAGAAGAAATTGCTGCTGAGGCAAAGCAAGAGCTTCAAAGGGAATTGAACGAGGCCGAGACCGGGATTAAAGTTGTTAACGTGGAGCTTAAAAAGACCAATGTACCTAAACCTGTCCAGCCTTCGTTCAACGAGGTAAACCAAGCCATACAGGAAAAAGAGAAGCTCATATACCAAGCCAGAGAGCAATACAACAAGGTGATCCCCGCTGCAAGGGGTGATGCGGAGAAAACCATAAGGTATGCCGAAGGTTATGCACTGGAGAGAGTGAATAAAGCCAAGGGCGATGCAGCCAGATTCCTTGCCTTATATGAGCAGTATTCAAAGGCTAAGGATGTCACTCGTAGACGACTATATCTCGAGGCCATTTCAGAGATATTTCCCAGGATCGGCAAGAAATACATTGTGGATGCGGAGCAAAAGAATCTCCTCCCATTCCTGAACCTTGAAGCCAGGAAAGGAGGGGAAAAATGAAGATAAAGGTTATCATAGGATTGATCATTTTGGGCTTGATGGTATTGTTTTCTTCTGCATTTGTCGTGGATGAAACCCAGCAGGTGGTAATAACCCAGTTTGGCAAAGCCGTGGGAAAACCCATAAGCAAGCCTGGGTTATACTTTAAGCTGCCTATTGTGCAGAAGGCCAATTATTTTCCCAAGAACCTCCTTGAGTGGGACGGGGATCCGGGGCAGATACCCACTCTGGACAAGACATACATCTGGGTGGATACCTTTGCTCGCTGGAAGATCATTGACCCTCTTAAATTTTTCCAAACAGTAAATAATGTAATGGGTGCCCAGGCAAGACTGGACGACATCCTTGATGCGGCTGTACGGAATCTGATAACTTCCCATCGCTTGATTGAGACGGTGCGCAAGAGTAACAGAAAGCTGGACACCCTGGAGCTTGGCCTTGCGACCCAAGAAAAATATGAAATGCTCAGCACTGTTCGGGTGGGCCGCGCCAAGATAATGGAAGAAGTAAAAAAACAGGCTGAACCAAAGGTTGAGCAGTTCGGAATCTCCCTTGTAGATGTGAAAATCAAAAGGGTCAACTATGTGGAACAGGTACGAAAATCTGTTTACGCGAGGATGATCGCAGAGCGAAGACAAATGGCAGAGAAATTCCGCTCCGAGGGCCAGGGCGAGGCCAGAAAAATAGAAGGTGAAAAAGAAAAGGTCTTAAAGAAAATCACATCCGAGGCATATATGAAGGCCCAGATAATCAAGGGAAAGGCTGATGCCGAGGCCACGCGTATATATGCGGAAGCATTTGGAAAGGACCCGGAATTTTACAGCTTTGTCAAGACCCTGGAGGTATACAGGGACACCCTGGGCAAGGACAGCACTCTTGTTCTGTCCACCAAATCGGATTTTCTTAAGTATCTGAAAGGATACGAGACCTCAGTAAATCCATAATAGCCTTATTGTTAGGAGTAGGAAGATGGTTCGAACAGAAATCTCATTGTTTCTCAAGAACGTTCCTGGTGAACTGGGAAAACTGGCCATCCTACTGGGAGAGGCTGGCGTCAATATTGACGCCCTCACCATCCAGGATGCCTCGGATTATGTGCAGGAGCTTTTTAAGGCCAGAGGCAAATCCTTAAAACGTATAGCACCAGCAGCCAGCTATGGGTCCATGCAAAAGGACTCTGCTGAGTTTGCCTTGATCCGCTTGCTTGTTGACAATACAGACAAGGCCATCGATCTTCTCTCAAAAGAGCAGTACGTATTTGACATAATGCCAGTGATTGCCCTTGAAATAGAAAACAAACCCGGAACCCTCGCCAAGATGGCAAAAAAGTTTGGAGAAGAAGGAATAAATATAAACTATGTTTACGGGTCTGCGCTGCCCAGGGGCAAGAAATCCCTTTTCGTCTTCTGCCCAGAAGATATAGATCTGGCAGCAAGAATATTTGAAGACCAGGATTGAGCTGGATTAACGGGCTGAATCTCTCAAATCAATAAGTCTTAGCTGAATGGTCTCATAGCCTCGCCAGCGGTTGAGTTGAGGTCTGTATGCCACATCAATAAAGCCTCCCACCTCAGGCTTACGGCTCCCGAGGCCGAAACCTATGGCATCATAAATTCTTTCACTTTCACGTAAGACCAACTTCAAGTGTCCGTTGCCTACAATCCTCGCCTCCAGAACCTGAACCGATTTTGTACAGAAAAGAGGCTCGGGGTTCCCATTGCCAAATGGGCCCAAGCTGTCCAGTGCCTTGGCCAGATTTCTCGATATTTCACTGAATCTCAGGTCTGCATCAATTTGCAATACGGGGGCAAGGTCTCTGCCGCGCAGGGTATCCTCGGCGATATCCCTAATCGCCTGCACTACCTTTTGATAGTTTTTCCTCCTCACCGTAAAACCGGCTGCATGTGAATGACCTCCAAAGTGTTCAAAAAGCGTTCCTGTCCTGCTTATGGCCTTGTAGAGATCAAAGTGGTCAATACTTCTTCCCGAACCTTTGGCCATTTCTCCTTTAAAGGTAAAAACAAGGGAAGGGCGTTGGTAACAATCCACAAGTTTTGAGGCAACAATGCCCAGTACTCCTTCGTGCCACCCTTCTCTACCAAATATCAGCACATTCTCAGAAAATCCTGGATCCCCTTCTTTAATCTGCTCAATGATTTTCCCCAATACCTCTTGCTCCAGCCTCTGACGCATGGCATTTGCCTGGTTTATCTCCGTGGCCAGTTGTTCACTCTTCCGTTCCTCTTCCCCTGTTAATAGACGCACGCAAATATCTGGAGAGGAAATCCGTCCGGGTGCATTTAGTCTCGGCCCGATCTTGAAAGCAATATCTTGAGTATCTATGGCTTGTTGATTAACACAACTCGCCTTTATCAGCGCCCTGAGACCTCCCCATTTACTGTGCTTCAAGCATGTGAGACCATACCTCACAAAAGCTCTGTTCTGCCCTATCAATGGGACTTGATCTGCTACTGTGCCAATAGCCACAAGGTCAAGCATATCTTTAAGCTCAGGCTCTTTCTTGCCCTTGAAAAATCCCTTCTCTCGAAGCCTTGACCGCAAAGCAACAGCCATAAGAAATGCTACTCCCACCCCTGCCAGGTTCGTGTCTGAATATGGTGAATCTTCCCTGTGAGGATTAATAGTGGGGCAAAGAAAATGCGTCCCAGAGGGAACCTTGTGATGATCAGTGACCACCACTTTCATGCCCATTCTTTTTGCCAACCCCACTTCTTGCATATTTGCGATCCCGCAATCTACCGTTATGATTATCCCCCGCCGCTCAGAAGCTATATGTCTGATCGCATTCTCATTCAAACCATAGCCTTCCGTCAGTCGGTTTGGAATGTAAATCATCGCTGGGACACCGATCTGCTTGAAGAAATGGTAAAGCAGGGCCGATCCAGTGAGGCCGTCGGCATCATAGTCCCCATAGATAGTAATGGGAAGTTGTTCACATATGCCCTCATAAAGTACCTCGAGGGCTTCTTCCATACCTGCCAGCAAAAGGGGGTCCGACATGTCCGAAAGCCTGGGAACTAAGAACGCCCTCGCGGACTGTTCATCAGCTATGCCTCGATTGACTAGCAGTTGAGCCAACAGGCGGGGAATTGAAAGCCTTGCTGCAAGATCCTGAACGATTGCAGGGTCAGGAGATTTCAGATTCCAATTCATTGGCATAGCAACACCGGAACTAGCGCTAAAATTGGGTGGTCTGAAGCAGATTCTCGACGCGAATTATGTCTTCCTTTACATCCACTTCCACTGAATCTACGGGGCTCTCTATCACCTTAATTCGGAATCCATGCTCCAGTACTCTCAGTTGCTCGAGTTTTTCTGCCCTTTCCAGGCGACCCATCGGGAGTTTCGTGAAGACAGAGAGGAATCCCATGCGATATGCATAAATGCCAAGATGCTTTGCATACTCTAATTTATTTTCGTCTTCCCGGTAATAAGGGATAGGGGATCGGGAAAAATAAAGAGCATAGCCTTGCTCATCCATCACTACCTTGACATGGTTAGGGTTCGTGGCCTCCTTTGGCCCCTGGACAGGATGATAAAGGGTGGACATTGGTAATTCCGGGTCCTCGATTAATGGGTTTACCAGGTCTTTCACAACATCCGGGGGGAAAAGGGGTTGATCTCCCTGGATATTTATCACTATGTCGCCAGGATCAAGCCCTATCGCTCTTGCTACCTCGTAAATCCTGTCTGTTCCTGATTTATGAGCCGATGAAGTCAATATGCCCTTTCCACCGAATCCCTCCACGCACCCTATTATCCTCTCATCGTCCGTGGCTACATAAACGTCATTGAGCGTTGTACTCCTGCTTGCCCGCTCCACCACATGTTGGATCATTGGCTTGCCGGCGATCTTTGCCAGAGGCTTACCAGGGAACCTTGTGGACCCGTACCTCGCAGGAATGATCGCTACAACTCTCATTTTCATTACTTCTTACTCCTTGCGCCTTTCCCGCAGGAACGCGCTGATCGCTGACAGCTTGCCACTTCTCGTCGGAATGCTGGAATAATGGAGTGATGGGGTCCTGGATTCCCGTCTGCCTGCTGCAAGCAGGCCTCCCTCCTCGATGCAGGCGTACACGGGAATGACGGAAAGGTGCTGAGCGACCAGATTTCTCGCACCACCTCCGCGGCGCTCGAAATGACAGGCAGAGTTTTCCTTAACATTGGGATATTTGACATTCATTTGGGATTTGGATTTTGGCATTTGACATTCGGGATATTCCTCGGTCAACCGTGAACACCTTCTGACTTCTAACTACTTCCTCCTTGGTCCTTTCTCCTTGCCCCTTGCTCCTATCTCCTGCCTCCTGACTCCTCTCTCCTTTTTCCTTTCTCCTTGTTCCTGACTCCTAACTTCTGACTCCTGACTTCTTCCGTAACTCTAGATCACTTTAGATCACTTTAGTCACTCTAGCTCACTCATAACTTTCTTCGTAATAGCTCGCACAAGCTGTATCTGATTCCCATGCGGTGACCTTGTGGACTCTGACAGGCCTTCTTACCAGTTCATCAGCTACCCGATGGAAAATATACTTGGCTATATTCTCTGAAGAAGGGTTTTCTTCACGAAATGGCTCTAGGTCATTTAGGAATTCATGATCAAGGGTTTCAAGTGCCTTATCAGTAGCCTTTTTTATGTCATGGAAATCAATAAGGGTACCGTCCTCGGCCAATTTTTCGCCCCTCACGTACACCTCGACTTTCCAGTTGTGCCCGTGGAGTTTTTCGCATGACCCCTTGAAATTTCTTAGCTGGTGCGCCCCGGCAAAGTGAGAGATTATTTTTAGCTCATACATGAACTTACTCCTCTTCAGCACCAGGCTTATAGGGCTTACCACACTCCGTACACTTCCCGTTCACTATTATACCTGTACACGTGCCGTCAGGACAAAGGACTCGATTTTCAATATCAAATGCATCCTCGCTCTCGTCCACTTCTGGAGCCTGTTGGTCGAGCGGGTGCCCGCAATACATACAGAACCTGGCCTCCTCGGGATTGTTCTCGCCACAACTTTCGCATGGGGTGCCTGGAATTTCCTCTTTACAAATGGGGCATTTCATGGTTGCACTCTCCCTTCCAAAAAAAAATAGGGCCGCATAACACGGCCCCTCATTTTTAGTGGAACCAGTTGAAATTGTCAATCTCGGCGCATATGCCCCCATTAGTCCTTGCAAAGGGTTTGCTCATCTGGACTAGATCATACCAAAACTAGCTTTTCTTGGAAGTGACCACTTGGAAAGAAGTTATTTGCTGCTTCACTCTGGTGCTCCTGCACTTAGGGCAAAGGATTTTTTTCTTTCATACTCAGAGATTGGCATTACCAATGTGAATTCCTTATTGCACTTCTGGCACATGAATTCATATGTTGGCATGGCAAACCTCCTTTTACCTTGAGGACCGGAGCCCGCTTTTTATACCCTGTCCGCCACACTTTTTTGCCGGGTAAACTTTCCAGCCTCTAAGCCTTCTAGCTTCCTAGCTTCCCGGCCTTTCTTCCTCAACTGTGTCTGCCTATAATAGCGCTATATGACACTGTTTTCGTATTTGCTATTTGACATCTTGGGCGCTGATTCATTAAATTGATGCCAGAATACTCGGGTTAGAGACGGACTAGTGACCAGGAAAACGCCCCATAGACCGGGAGCATCTCTCAAAGATCAAGAGGTGAACTGCTATTCTTGTAAGCATTTCTATATAACCCATGAGGCGTCTCATCCTTACGGGTGCAAAGCCATGGGGTTCAGATCCCGTCGAATCCCATCTGTAGTTGTCAAAGCCACGTCAGCAATGGCCTGTCAAGCGTATTCCAAGAAACCACGCTAGTTCATTTCCACTTTCTTTTTTCGCCGCAGACGTTTTTTCTCTGTGGCTTCCGCCATTCGATATATTAAGTAATATTTGTTAATATTACTTACATAACGTACTGTTTCCTGCCCTATCACCCGCAGTGCCGCTACCTCCACATTCCTAAACCAACGATTGGGATTTAGCCCCATTTTCCTTGCTAGCTTTCTTGCTTTAGCAACTTTTGCTGGACCAGAGTTATATGCGGCCAACGCGAATCTCACCTGATCCCTGGGACGAATCTGTGACGAAGTGAAATATTTTTTCTTTAAAAACGCAAGATACTTAACAGCAGCGTGGATATTGTTCTCAAGATCTTCCACGTCAGAGATGCCTACGTGCCTGTCTCTTGCTGTTTCCGGCCTGATCTGCATTATGCCGATAGCGCCAGAAGGATTTTTCTTTTCAGGGTCCAAGCCAGACTCCTGGTACGCCATGGCCATAATTAGCATCCAGTCAAACCCGTATTTCCGAGCGTATTTCTTAAACAGTCGCACATAGCCCTTGACCTTATCTGAGTCTCTTAGCGCTAGAGGATTTCTTATCCAAGGATTTTTTCTGTAGTACCTGTTGAAATATATGTTACCCAGAAGCGTACCCTTACGGTACCTTGCCAGAAATCTGTTTAGGGAAGCTCGTAATTTGGGATTCTGTCTCCTCACCATCCAGGCAATCTTACCCCCAGTGCGGAGTTTTGCTCTGGTGCATACCCTTATATTTGGAAGAACCTTGGACCATATACCCGCAAGGTGGCTATCAGCTACTGTTATGGAAATCGCACCGCTGTTCACAATCTCGAGTATATCTTCTGTTTCAAGATTCTCATCAGCAAGTTCTATCCTTACTGGTTCCAAATTCTTCTTGGTCAGCCTCTTATTTAGGGCCAGAAGACTTTCATAATAGCTGCTACTCTTCCTGACTAGCACACTTCTACCTGACAATTCCTCATTAGATTTCAGTTCTGGTAAGTTTTTGTATGTCACAACCAGCTCGTCAACCCCTGTCAGGTAAGGGTTTGTAAAAGCAACAAATCTCTCACGTTGAGGTGTAATTGTTAGACCTGCGGCCGAAATATCTCCATACCCATTTATCAGATCCGTTATAAGACGATCCCTTGTTACGGGGATGAACTCAAGAACGGTTCTCAATTCTCTGCGCTCCACATTTCTGTTTAGGTATTTCTCATATTCCTTTAGCAGGCTGTATTCAAAACCAAATAATTTTCCCCGATGAATGAAGAAGTTAGTCTTGTTGAGGGTGGTGAGAACTCTGATATAGCGCCTGTTTATGAGTCCGTCCAGATCATCTGTATATTGCTCATTGAGGTGAGCACCCAAAGGTAGTGGGATAGCTGGTAACTGGCGGGCTTCTAAGGAAGTGAGAAAAGGACAAAGGAAAACCAGAATGAAAAGCAAAGCAGCTCCAGTGATCCTCCTTTTCATTTTACAGGGATTGTCTCCTTCCACACTGGTCTTTCGAGCACATTGAGGGCTCATGCCTGAACTTGGGCTTCTTCCCACTCTTCTCTCATCAACCTCTTTTCCGCCTCTCTCAACAAGGACCTTGGGTCCATAACGCCAGCGTCACTAGTGGAACCTATGCCACCTTTAATCTTTAGGCTATAAGCGCTCTCATCCACTGTAACAGGATTACAAACTGCAAAGGCCACAAGCCGATCGAGAAGCTTC
>JALVSJ010000348.1 GCA_027024445.1 Desulfobacterales bacterium | reverse complement strand
AATTCAAAAAATACCCCACCTACTTGATGAGGTGCACCGATTAATGGAGCTGCGTGGATGGAAGTTCGCCCTCTCCGGGTCTTCTGCAAGGAAATTGCGGCGCAAGGGAACCAACCTTTTGGGTGGCAGGGCACTCACGCTAAATTTGGAAACCTTTTCTTACAAGGAACTGGGTAATATTTTTGACCTTGAATTTTCACTTCAATGGGGGCTTTTGCCTTACGTTCAGTTAGACCGGGAAAATGCGGCCGATATTTTGAGTTCCTATGTAAACACTTACATCAAGGAAGAGATCAAAGAAGAGGGAATCGTGAGGCGACTTCCACCGTTTCTACGGTTTCTGAACGTCGCAGGCCAGTTGAACGGCCAACAGGTAAATGGGCAAAATATCTCTAGGGAGGCCGCCGTGCCACGCAGCAGTGTGGATGTATATTTCTCGATTCTTGAGGATACGCTGCTAGGGTATTTCCTTCCTGCATATCGACCGAGAGCCAAGGTTAGGGAACAGTTGCGTCCAAAATTTTATTGGTTTGATCCCGGTGTGGCAAGGGCTGCTGCGGGTCTTGTTTACGACCCAATTGATAGGCTATGGAAGGGGGTGGCTCTAGAGAATCTGATTTATCACGAATTGAGGGTGCATAATCTCACTTCCGGAAAAAACAGAGCGATCTATTTCTATAGAACAAGCAGCGGCTCGGAAATTGATTTTATAATAGAGACCCGGAAAGCCCGACCGGGATTAAAACCTGGCATTATCTGCCTTGAGGTAAAATTGGCCGAAAAATGGGACAGGCGCTGGGAGCGGGCCATGCGTTCTTTGAATG
Source organism: Desulfobacterales bacterium (assembly GCA_027024445.1). GTDB lineage: Bacteria > Desulfobacterota > DSM-4660 > Desulfatiglandales > Desulfatiglandaceae > B111-G9. The sequence continues at coordinate 3,506 of JALVSJ010000348.1, read as the reverse complement.
AGTCGGGACGCGTGGAGGTCGAAAAGATGTTCGGTATTTATATGGGAAAGAGAACTTACTATTTTGAGGGGATAACCGTATTGCCGGTACAAGAATTCCTGGAGAAACTGCATCAAGGGGCCATATTTTGAGAAAATAAACTACCAATTGACTTGGCCAAGGTGCCGAGGTGAAGCTAGTGGTCCTTGACAGAATGAGTTAGAGTAGCTACGATAAAAAATAAAGTAGCTACAACTTATGGAGGCAATTATGATTACCGCTGGTGTGAAGGACCTCAAGAATAATCTGAGTCGTTATCTGGCACGCGTTAAAAGCGGGGAAGAAGTCCAGATAACTGAAAGGGGCAAGCCTATCGCCAGGATCATTAAAGAAAATCAGGACAAGGACGCGGTTCGTGAAGCACTTGGAACGCTATTCCAGCAAGGGCTGATAGAGTTACCGACCAGGAGCATTAATAGAGACCAGATCGTTCCTGAAGAAGTCCCCGGGAAACCAGTATCTGAAATGGTTATAGAGGACCGACGGTGATTCTGTACCTGGATACGAGTGCGCTTGTGAAAAGATACTTCAAGGAGGAACATTCTGAAGAGGTTATCTCGCACTGGCAAAAGGCAGAGAAAATTGTTACGTCCTCAGTGGCATACGCAGAAACCGTGGCCTGCTTTTATCGCAAGAGACGAGAAGCAGGGCTGAGCATGAAGTTTATGGAAAAAATAACCAGATTGTTCAAGCTGGATTGGATGAGTTTCGTGCGCGTTGAGGTAAATGACAGATTGAACAAGTACATTGATAGTATCGTTGAGAAGCATCCTTTGCGTGGATTTGATGCTATCCATCTAGCCTCGGCCCTAGTTATCTATCAGAAGCTGCCCAAAGATTTTGTTTTTGTATGCTTTGATCAAAGCCTTGCCAAAGCTGCTCAGGAAGAAGGTATCAAATGCTTCCAGGGAAATTGACATCCAAACTTTGGGCCTTTCTTGCTAGTTTGGTCCTAGTCTTACATATCGAATGAGTGTAAATGGCCTGTTACTGGAAAACGGTCCTAACTCTAATGGGCTTCAGGCTGGAATTGTCCCATGATGTACATAACTAAAATACCCTCGTGTGATAGACGAGGGTAGTTTAGCGTTAGGGCTCGACCCGTTTCAACCAGTCCAGGCGATCGAAGTGCCTGTCGTAGGAATAGATCTCCTCAATCCCCTTTGCCCTTAGGAGACACGCATTGTAGGCATCGATATAGTCAATGTTCTTGTCTTCGTAGAGGGAAAGGGCGTGCATAATGACTTCCTTATTATCGCAGGTTAGACCTGGAGTATTGAGGATTTTCTCCAGTTTCGTTCGGACCTCACTTCTTGGCAATTCATAATAGGATTCCAACACCCACACGATTTCTGCCATGACCATATCTGTGGTGTACAGTATCTCCCCTCCAGCTACAGCCCTTCGGAAAATGGCTTCACAGGCGTCTGCTTGCTGCGGTATATCGTTGACGAGGAAGCGGAGAAATACGTTTGTGTCTACAAATCGCATCGGACTACTCCTGGGTGGTGGCCTTGTGGGCAAGGGCCTTTTGGGCGGCGGCTCGAATGGCATCGAAATCTTCCGGGCTCTTCTTTGGGCGCACACTGCCGCGGAGTTCAAGGATGTCCCCCTGAAGAGGCTTTAGAATCACTTTTCCCCCCTCTATAAGATAAAGCAACCTGTCTTTCGGTTTAAGCCCAAGGAATTGCCTGATTTCCTTGGGGATCGTGGTCTGCCCTTTACTTGTCAAAATAGATAGGATCATGGCGAGTTCTCCTTATTATCGAAATTCTGCTTACATTATGGCAGATGCATTACTATTTGTCAAGCGCATTGGATCTTTAATGAGACTGATAAGCCTTGTTCAAAGCAGAGAAAAGAGGTGCCCAAGATCCTCCTTTTTACAAATGATTTGACTGGTGGGCTGAGGTGTATTACAATTGTAATCAAAAAGACTGCGAACGATCTCAGTCAAGAAAGATTAGGAGAGAGAATGCAGCTGACGGTTAGGTTGCCTGATGAGGATATGGCTAAGCTGACCAGCATTGCTGGAAGGCTGGGACTAAAGAGGTCAGAAGTGACGAGGCTAGCAATAAAGAAATTCCTCGCCGAATATGGAAATGAGGAAGAGCTTAGGCCTTTCGACAGGGTCAAACACCTGTTGGGAATTGTCGAGAGCGGCAAGAAAGATCTTGGCTCTGCCCATAGAAAGCACTTGATAGAAAGGCTCAGAAGAGATTCTTAAGTGAATGCCCTCTTGGATACCGGCCCCTGGGTTGCTCTAATTGACAAGAGTGAAGCCTCCCATAATACCTGCGTTGAGTGGTTCAGGGATTACCGCGGAAGACTGTTTTCTACCGAAGCCGTGCTGACCGAGGTGCTTTATCTTCTTGACTTCTCCATAGAAGCGCAATCAGCAGCCATTGATTTTATAATAGAATCGGTTGCGGAGATTGTGCCCTCAAGCATCGAAACTATAAGGAAGTGTAAGGAATTGATGCAGAAATACTCGGATCTTCCCATGGATTACGCCGATGCTACTCTGGTTTGCCTGGCCAGTGATCTGGGGGTGATGGATATAGTCACCCTAGATAGGCGGGATTTTAGAATATACAGGGCAGGCGCTCGGCGGTTTAACATAATTCCCTGATAGCCTGTGGAGCATATCGATACTGCCTTTCCAGAGATCGCCTTTGCGTACCTATACGGCTCTTCTCTTTTAATTAGAAGCGGGCAGGAGGCCCCGCTCCCCCCAGGGATGTAGATATTGGGATATATATTACCGAGGGTGATCCAGTCAGAGTGGAATTGGACCTACAAATTAAGTTTAATAGACTGACACAGAACTCCTTGATGTACGAAATTTGAACACGGCCCCGATTTCTGCAGCAATAGGCATACTTACCCAGGGTGAGCTCTTGATGTGTGTGGATGAAGGAGTTCAGGCAGACTTTGTTGAACGGGTGAGCAAAAATTATCGGCAGTTGAGCGGTCTGATAGAGGAAGCCTATGGCTAAATTGAACGCAAAAAGATTGCAACGCTATTGCCTTACCATTAGGGAGAATATTGAGGATGTTGAATACCTTCCTTTGCTCAAAGTTGCCAACCGTACCTTTTGTTAATAGAAATCAATGACACTTCATAGATACATACTCCGTGAAATAATGCCCAACTTTGTAACGATTCTTGTGGTCTTTGCGCTCATTGTGCTCGCTACACGGATGCTGTCCATTACCGAACTGATTGTCAGCAAGGGTGTAGGGGCCACTATGATAGGTCGAATGATTATCTACCTTTTGCCGGAGATAATCTCGTTTGCCCTGCCAGCAGCGGCACTTATGTCTGTCCTGTTGGCCTTTGCCCGCCTTGGAGTTGACAACGAGATAGTAGCAATGAAGTCTGCTGGCATAAGTCTGTACCAACTGTTGCCCCCGGTAATATGGATCTCAATTGCCGGGTTTATTGCTTCTCTGTGGCTGGGTAT
>JALVSJ010000347.1 GCA_027024445.1 Desulfobacterales bacterium | reverse complement strand
CTTATAGATACACCCGGAGTGGGCTCTACCTTTGAGAATAACACGGAGATGACTTACAACTTCTTGCCAAAGGTGGATGCCGCACTGTTTCTCCTGGCAGTTGATCCTCCTATTAGCCAATCTGAGATAGCCTTTCTCGATGATGTGCAAAACTACGTGCAAAAGATCTTCTTCATCCAGAACAAAATTGATTACCTGTCTGACGAAGAGAGGCAGGAATCCATGGAATTCTCCAAACGGGTTATTGAAGAGGCACTTGGCAGGGATGGCATACAAATTTATCCCCTTTCTGCAAAGCTTGCACTCGAAGGAAAGATGTCAGGGGACCGGGAGTTGCTGGAGAAGAGCCGATTGCCTGAGTTTGATCGGGTGCTCAGTGAGTTTCTCATGAAGGCAAAGGGGAAAACGGTGCTGCAGAGCGCGGTGAGATCGGCAAAGAAGCTGCTCTCTGACGAAGAGCTGGCCATCCAGCTTGAAGCCAGGGCCGTGGCAACACCACTGGAGGAACTGGAGAAGAAGATAAAGACTTTCCAGGAAAAGATGGAAGAAGTAAAGCAGGACCGGGAGGATACCAGGTATTACTTTGAGGGAGAGATCCAGCGGGTGATCGATATGCTGGATAGGGATCTGGAGCGGCTAAAGCAAAAAGAAATCCCGCGGCTCCTGGAAGAACTTGAAAAGACAGGCGAGGAGAACAAGGACAAACCCGTGGGCGAATATGTGAAGATAATGGAACAGGCGCTTCATGACGGGGTCGTACGGACATTTGATGAGTGGGTAATGAAGGAGGAGGATCGATTAAACGAACAATACTCCAGGGTTTCGAAAAGATTTTCCGAAAAGACTAATGAAATAATTGACGCCATAGTGGAGGCATCAACTGAGCTCTTTGACATAAAGCTTGATCGTTTCCGCTCAGAAGAAGCCATCGTGAGCGATAGCAGCCTATATTACATGATAGGTGACCCGCCCAAGTTTTTTGACCTGGAAGGCGCTTATGATTTTTTCTCCCAGAAGATCCTTCCAACAAAACTCTCAAAAGGAAGGGTGCTTAAGGATATCAAGAAAAGGCTTCCTCGTGAGATCGATAAGAACTGCGGCCGCGTGAGATGGGATTTCATGGACAGGGTGAAGAGGAGCTTCATGAATTTCCGCTGGGAGCTGAACCAGAAGATTGATGCCACAGAGCAGAGTATCAGAAGCGCTATAGAAAAGGCTGTTGAGATGAAAAAGAAGAGTGCGGCTGAGGTAGAGGAGTTTAAGGCAAAGGTCAATGAGCAGGTGGCAAGATTGGAGGAGAGCAAGAAGGAGTTGGTTAGATTGGAGGAGGCCATAGTTGAGTTCTGAGATAGATAGTTTCCATCCAGAAATGGCCTTTTTCCGCAATCTCCGCGTCAATCTGCGGGATTCCTTGCCTGCCTCTGGCAGCAAACGGCAGACAGGTGCGACGTACTACTGCAGTACGCCTCCGCGTAATCCCTTGATTTGTCCGCGCTTCGCTTGGACTCCCCACCCTTCGGGCGGGTCCCCGGAAGCCTTGATCTTGCGCAAAAATTCTCATTTCTGGATCGGAAACTTCTTCGTGCCCAAAATTGATTTAAGGATGGGCACTAAATAGAATATGATCATAACGAAATTGAGCTCCAGAACAATTGAGTTCGTGCTGGCCAGACAGAAGGATGATGGTGGGTTCGGTGCAACCCCTCATCTGCCCAGCACAGTTGAAGACACCTACTACGCTCTTTCTTTACTTGACATGCTGAGGCTAGCTTCCAATGGAAGGGAAGAGTTCAGAGAGCGGATCACCAGGTCTGCTCAATACCTGGAAGGCGTGAAGCCTCAGGACAATTGGAACCCAAAAACCTTTTATTATTACCTCCTGGGCCGCAGTATCGCAGGGCTGAAGACAGGCCCCGAAATCCTGAATTTTCTGCACCGTAGCAGAAGAGATGATGAGTGGGCTCTGGAAGACCTTTACTACCTTTGTAAGGCAACAAACGAGGTAGGCCTTAAGCCGCTGGATGCCGAGAAGCTCTGGGCACCCAAGGTGGACTTTACTCAATGGAGGACAGCGAAAGAGCTATGGCTCAAACTTTCCGTGGCAGAGTTGACTGGCACCGATCACAGGCCCAACAGGGAGGATGCCATAGGATGGATCGTGCAATGTCAGAACCCGGATGGAGGGTTTGGATTCTATCCCGGTACCACATCTTTCATAGATAACACCCATATCTGCTTGGCCCTGCTTAGAATGTTGGGTGCGTCACCGCAAGATCCAATGGCTGCCCGCGATTTTATCCTGAGGTGCAGGACGGGGAGGGGAGGATTTGCCAGGAAGAATGGTGGAGCGCCCTTTCTAGATGCCACCTGGCACGCCATTTCCAGCCTGAAATTAATCTCGGGTGTGCTCTAAGGCCTTTAGAGTTTCCATGGCAATCTTCAATTCCTCATTGGTGGGGATTACCAGGACCTTTACCTGGCTGGTATCTGTATTTATCTCTCTGATGCCTGATGAAGAAAAATTCCTTTGCTTATCAAGCTCTATACCAAGATGTCCCAGGCCACTGCATGAACGCTCCCTTACTTCCGGCGAATTTTCGCCTATTCCAGCCGTGAACACAATAGCGTCCAGACGCCCCAGTGCTGCAAAGTATGCGCCGATATACTTTTTTATCCTATAGCAGTAGATTTCCAGAGCAAGAGAGGCCCTCTCATCTCCTGCGTCCCTCATGCGTATAACTTCCCGCATATCATTTGTGCCGCAAAGCCCCTTGAGCCCGCTTTCTTTATTGAGCAATTCATTTATATCATCGTAGCTCATACCAAGATGCTCGGCGAGGAAAAAGGGCAGTGCAGGATCAATATCTCCTGACCTAGTTCCCATCACAAGTCCTTCTAAGGGTGTCATGCCCATGCTGGTGTCAATGCATTTACCCCCTTGAATGGCAGCCATGCTGGCACCGTTTCCCAGGTGAATGGTAATCAGGTTGAGCTGGCCCGGGGGAATATCGAGGAATCGAGATGCCTGCTCGGCAACATAGGAATGTGACGTGCCATGGAATCCGTAACGGCGAATTTTTTCCCTTTCATACAACTCAAGGGGCAGGGCATAGAGAAAGGCCTTCTTTGGGATTGTGTGATGGAAGGCAGTGTCAAACACGGCTACCTGAACCGCCCCGGGGAAAACCTCCCGTGCCACCTCGATGCCTTTCAAGTTTGGCGGATTGTGCAAAGGGGCCAGATGTATGTTTTCCCTGATGGCCTGGATTACTTTATCGTCTATGATTGTTGTCCTATGGAATAGTTCTCCTCCATGGACAACCCTGTGTCCTACTGCAACAATCTGGGAGCTATCTTTAATAACCCCGTGTTCGGGGTGAAGTAAGATATCAAGGATACACTTAAGGGCGATATTGTGATCCGGGATAGGCAGTTGTTTGCTGTATTGCGAGGTCTCCTTTAATTTCGTAAAAGTCTTGTGATTAAGGGCGCTGCCATGCTCTCCTATCTTTTCAACCAGACCGGAGGCGAGGATCTCCAGGTCCTCGGCATCGAAGAGTTCATATTTTATGGAAGAGCTACCGCTATTGATGACCAGGATCTTCATGGTTAGGACCTTTCTTGCTGTGCCTGGATTGCTGTTATAGCCACCGTATTTATTATGTCAGGCACCGTGCATCCCCTGCTCAGGTCATTGACCGGACGCTTTAGACCTTGGAGCACCGGGCCGATGGCCACAGCCCCCGCGGTTCGTTGAACGGCCTTGTAGGTGTTGTTACCGGTGTTCAAATCGGGAAAGATCAGTACGGTCGCCCTGCCGGCCACCTCACTGTCAGGCATTTTCGTCCTGGCGACAACAGGATCAACGGCTGCATCATACTGAATAGGGCCATCTATCTTTAAGCCAGGGAACATGTCCTTAGCCTTTTCCTTTGCGATCTGGGTGGCCCTTCGGACCTTCTCCACATCCTGACCCTTACCGGACTGTCCGGTAGAATAGGAAAGCATGGCAACAATGGGCTCTATGCCGAATGCGCGAGCTGTCTGAGCAGAACTCAGGGCTATCTCGGCAAGCTGCTCAGCATTGGGATCAGGGTTCACGGCGCAATCTCCATAGACCAGGACACGGTCTTTGAGGCACATAAAGAAAACGCTAGAGACCAGGCTTATTCCCGGTTTGGTCTTGATAATCTCGAGAGCAGGTCGAATAGTAGCAGCAGTACTGTGGACAGCACCTGAGACCATTCCATCTGCCTCACCCCTATATACCATCATGGTGCCGAAGTAGTTAACATCAGACATTATGTCGTGGGCATTGTCACGAGTTATACCCTTATG
>JALVSJ010000346.1:1929-4342 GCA_027024445.1 Desulfobacterales bacterium | reverse complement strand
TTGCCGCTCTTATTTCCAGCCCAGTATGGCACTCTGCCCTTGGTCCCATTATGTCAATCGCCGGAGCCCTATTTTCAGGCTTTGCTCTGGTACTGGCTGCAGGAGCACTATTTCCAATGGAAAGAAATACAATTGACTCGAAGGCCTTAACCGTACTGTCGAGGGTGGTTTTGGGGCTGTTGCTTTTCACCCTGCTCCTAGAATGGTCGGAGTACTCAATAAGCATGTGGTACTCGAGGGGAGAGGAATTTCACCTTTTGAAATCAATACTGTTCGGCCATTACTGGTACGTGTTCTGGGTTTATCACATCCTGCTTGGCTCTGCGGTGCCAGGTGTACTGCTTCTGTTTAGGCCCGGCAGGGTCTGGGCTGCAGGATTGGGAGGCCTTTTTTCTGCGGTATTTTTCTTTGCAGTGAGGCTGAACCATGTGATTCCAGGCCAGATGTCACCAGCCATGAAAGGCATACAGGATGCCTACGTAGACCACCGCCTAAGTTTCTCTTACTTTCCATCTTTTCATGAATGGTCGGTGTTTGCCTTTAGCGTTGCTCTCGCTTTGGCCCTTTTCTTTATTGGACACCGACTGCTCCCTTTAATATCGGTCAGACTTACGGAGAGGAGGCACTAAGACATGTCAGCTAATGCAGTACAAAAGATACGAGAAGGGAAGAATTCAGGGGTTACAAGACGCTCTTTCCTGAAATCGACGGCTTTTGTTGGGGGATGTGCTGCAATAATGACCCAGGCCGGTCGAGTTCTGGAGATGTTTTCTGATAAAGCAGCATTTGCTCAGGACGAGAAGTTCCCGCGCTATGAACTGGCAAAGCCGGAGAATCAGCTTTATACCACATGTCTGCAATGCCACGTGGACTGCCAGGTAAAAGCCAAGATCTGGGATGGTGTCCTGGCGAAGCTAACAGGAAACCCCTATAGCCCACAAAATTACCTGCCTCATATTCCATATGACACAAGTCCAGAAAAGGCAGCCACCATCGACGGCAAACTCTGCGCTAAGGGTCAAACAGGCATTCAAACGTATTATGATGCTTACAGGATTCGGAAGGTTCTAAAGAGGGCCGGAAAGAGGGGCTCCAATGAGTGGAAGGCCATTCCCTTTGCCCAGTTCATAGAAGAAGTCACAAAAGGGGGCAAGCTGTTCTCGGAATTGGGAGACAATAGACATTATCCAGGTTTTAACGAGGTGGTGGCCCTGAGGGACCCAAAACTCTCAAAAACGATGGCCTCTGACGCCAAAAAGTGCGGAAAAGGACAGATGACCGTTGCCCAATTCAAGGAAAAGTACCGCGACCATCTCGACAAACTCATTGATCCTGACCATCCTGACCTGGGCCCTAAGAACAATGCCTTTGTGTTCATGGCGGGCCGCATCGAACATGGACGAAAGGAACTTATGAAGCGTTTCACCCATGGGGCCATAGGATCGACCAATGCATACGAGCATACTACCATCTGTGAACAATCCCACCACATTGCCTTTGCAGAAATAACAGGCCATAAGACCCACCATATGAAGCCAGATCTGGTAAATGCGGAATTTGTAATCTTCTGGGGGACAGGTGCATATTCGGCCAATTTCGGCCTGACCCCCGCTGCTGAGAAGGTGACCACTGGAAAGATAGAACGGGGGCTTAAGACCGCAGTCGTGGACGCCAGGCTTTCCCATGATGCTGGAAAGGCCGACTGGTGGCTGCCGGTGAAACCCAATGGGCATGGTGCATTGGCAATGGCCATGATCAGGTGGATTATTGAAAACAGTAGATATGATAAGAGGTATCTTGAAAACGCCAACAAGGCGGCTGCAGCCGAAGATGGTGAGCCAACATGGACCAATGCCACCCATCTGGTAAAGATCATCGATGGCCACCCCAAGGAACTCTTGAGGGCTTCAGAGGTAGGAATAGGTAAGGACGATCAATTAGTGGTCATCCGGAATGGCAAAATGCAGGCAGTCGATCCGAATGACGCCTTGCATCCAGTAGAGGGCGAGCTTTTTGCTGAGAGAACCGTAAATGGCATCAGAGTAAAGACAGCTTTCAAACTGCTTGCTGAGGAAGCATTCTCCAAACCACTGGCCCAATTTGCAGAAGAAAGTGGTGTAGCCCTTAACACAATAATAGAAGTTGCCAATGAGTTCACCTCTCATGGCAAAAGGGCTGTGGTAGATATGTATCGGGGCCCGGTCCAACAAAGTGACGGATACTATTCCGGATCTCTAATTATTACCTTGAACATCTTGATAGGGAATGCAGATTACAAAGGAGGGCTTATAAAGGGCGGCGGACACTGGCACGAGGCAGGGGGCAAGCCGAACAGCAGGTACAATCTAAAAAAAATGCACCCAGGAAAATTAACCTCTTTTGGCCCCAAGATTACTCGAGAGAAAACCAGGTA
>JALVSJ010000346.1:0-1919 GCA_027024445.1 Desulfobacterales bacterium | reverse complement strand
GGCCAAGAGGCCCTGGTATCCTTTTACAGGAAATGTCTATCAGGAGATTATCCCTTCCTTTGTAGATGGCTATCCGTACAGAGGAAAAATACTTTTGCTCCACAAGGGTACCCCAGCACTTTCAATTCCCGGGGGGAACCAGTTCATTATTGATGCGCTTCGTGACCCCGATAAGGTCCCGCTATTTATAGCCTCTGATATTGTTATCGGTGAAACATCAATGTATGCAGATTACATTATACCGGACCTCACATATCTCGAGCGCTGGGGAACTCCGCATGTAACACCTGACGTTCCCACAAAGACAAGCAAGATCAGGCAGCCGGTGGCAAAACCACTCACTGAGGAAACCGAGGTTGGTGGGGAAAAGATGCCCATCTGTCTCGAAACATTCGTGATTGCCGTGGTCACCAAACTCGGACTCTCCGGGTTTGGAAAAGATGCCCTCGGCCCGGGCATGGATCTTACAAGGCCCGAGGACTGGTATCTCAAGGAAGTGGCAAACATTGCCTATGGGGACAAGAAAGGAGACGAGGTACCTGATGCCGGTGAAAAGGAACTGGCCCTTTTCCGGAAGGCACGCCGACACCTCCCCCCTTCGATTTTCACTGAAAAGCGCTGGAGGAAGGTCCTGAGATCTGACGAAGAGTGGCGCAAGGTAGTCTATGTATTGAATAGAGGCGGGCGCTTTGACGACTATGGAAAGGCATACGGGAAGAAAACAATGTCGTATCATACCCTTGGCAGCATGTTTCATCTTTTTGCCGAAGATGTAGCAAAGCAACGCAATAGCATCAGCGGGAAATACTTCAGTGGAATACCCACAATAGGCGGGGAGTTCGATGCTGCCGGGAGACCTCTCGCCCGTCCCAAGGAATTTCCTTTTCGACTAATTACCTTCAAGGATCCGTATAGTGGACAGTCCAGAACAATATCAAACTATTGGGGTAATATCAGCCTGAGACCTGAAAACAAGGTACTGATAAATACACGGGATGCGAAGAGTCTTGGTTTGGAGCAAGATCAGAAAGTGAGACTCGTTTCTCCTTATAATACTGAAGGTAAGCTGTTCCTGAGAGACGGAGCCAACCGCGTCCTGGATATCGTGGGAAAGGTGCAGATCGTAGAAGGAATCAGGCCTGGAGTGGTAGCTGTCTCCTGGCATTATGGGCACTGGGCATACGGGTCCAATGACGTGGTGGTGGATGGGAAGAAAATAAAAGGGGACAGGCGACGAGGGGCAGGACTGTGTACAAATCACATTCTGGCAGTGGATCCCATATTAAAGAATGTGTGCATTACGGATCCAATAGGCGGCAGTGCCTCGTATTCTAACACAGTGGTCAAGATTATTCCCCTGTAGCTTCGATGAGGGACTATACTAGCTCTGAGGATACGCATGCTGTGGCAAAGGACGACGCAAAATAACATCATTAAGCCTCTGTCAAAGGGAACACTTGCAACAGTCTTGTTTTTCTCTCTGATTGGATGGCATTTATCTTACACTCTAGCACAGCACAGTGGAGTCGGGCGAGTGATGCAGCTAGATGTGGCGGGGCTCAAATCGCTCATCAAGATGGATCCGAATGTATTGATCCTAGATGTACGAAGTCCAGGAGAATACTCAGGACCGGTGAGGCCCATACCCAAATCTATCAACATTCCAGCTAGAAAACTACGTTCAAATCCCAGCTTGGTGCCATCCAACAAGACGGTTGTTCTGGTCTGTTCCGCTGGTTGGAGGAGTCTAAAACTAGCCGAAGAGCTGAAAAACATAGGCCAATACCAGGGGTTAGAGAGAATACCGAAGATACTTGATAGAAAAATCTTCTACATGCTGTTCTTCGCCCCATCAACTAGAACACGAGCAGCTTTTGAATCAGCAATGTATTATCTAGGAGGCCACGCCTCATATATAG
>JALVSJ010000345.1 GCA_027024445.1 Desulfobacterales bacterium | reverse complement strand
AGCCACAAAGCTTCATGTGTCTGTGGGCACCACAGAGTTCGACCTCATGAGTGCCCGACATTATGAAGACGTGGTTCTAGGATTGGGGGCCAGAGGTTATGTCGGAAATGCTGCCTGGCGGGCAGATGCTTTGTACACCTTCCTGGAGGCTGGAAAAAACTATCTATCACTTGCTGCCAATGTAGACTACTCATGGACCTGGTTTGATCATAACGTATATGGCCTGGTCGAATATTTTCACAATGGAATCGGAGATAATGATTACGGCAAAGCTATAGAGAAACCAGAGATCTCCGAGCGCTTGGATAGGGGAGAGATGTTTGTGATTGGCAGAGATTATCTGGGAGCAGAGATTCAGGAAGAACTTCATCCTCTCATAAATATCTACCTTACATTGATTATAAACCTCCACGATCCATCCGGGCTCTTACAACCTCGCATGAGCTGGGATGCCACCCAGGACCTCAAGGTTATAGTGGGGCTCACTTCTGATTGGGGGGATTCGTCCAGTGAGTTTGGCGGGTTTCGTCTAGGGGACTCCGGGCTGAGAGTTCCAAGTGGGCATAAGTTTTTCATATGGGCTTTGTACTATTTTTAGTGCCTGCAAGATACACCTCGTTATTCTCTCTTCAAATTGTCCTAAGCTGCCCCCCTGTCTTGCAAAAGAAATGGATTCTTGTACACCATTGGTATCCGATTATTTATTGATTGTGAGAAATAATACTGGTTTATCCGACTTAAGCGTACTTTGAGGAAATTTTGGTTGTTACAGGTTCTGTTCCTTTTTCTTCGGCTCCGAGTCTCCCGGGCTGGTATTTTCAGTGACTTATCTACGGGGGAGTTTTGCCCCCTCCGCATTCCAGTCCTCAGGAAAAGACACCCTGAGGACCTGGCTGCGGTTTCCCCCATAGATAAGTCACGAAAATACGAAGCCCTCCCGACAGTCACTACGAAAAAGGAACAGAACCTGTTTGGGCTTCTTGGAAATCTCTAACTCCAAAAGTACGCAAGATCCGAATGAACCATAGTACTCCCCCCTTTAGAAAGCCTACCTGCTGCAGGCAGGGGGGCTGGGGGGGGATTTAATATACATTTGTGAAAGCAGCCCTTTTACCCCGCTTCTTACTATGTCCCTTGAATATTTTGGCGTATTTCAATTAGTATACAATTTGGCTGCGAAACAAGGAGTTGGTAGAAGGGATTATGGCAAACGTTGGTCTCGAAAAAACCCAATTTGTGGTTTAAGGGAATAGAGCTAAAAAGAAAAGAGGTAAGGCCATGAGTGATGAGCAGTTAGTAGTTGTAGAAAAAAAGGAGGCCGTGACAACCATAATAATAAATCGGCCGGAAGTCCGAAATGCTGTGGATCGTAACACTGGTGAGGCACTTGCTGAAGCATTCAGGGATTTTGAGGAAGATGATACTTCGAAGGTAGCTGTGCTCACGGGTGCTGGGGGGTGCTTCTGTGCCGGAGCTGATCTGAAAGCTATAGCTACAGGAAGGCCAAATAAACTCGATGAAAAGAGCGACGGTCCCATGGGACCAACACGCATGCTCTTGAGCAAACCTGTCATTGCCGCCGTGGCAGGCTACGCTGTGGCAGGCGGACTGGAGCTGGCCCTGTGGTGCGACCTGCGTGTTGTTGAACGTGATGCAGTCTTTGGGGTGTTTTGCAGACGATGGGGCGTTCCCCTTATGGACGGGGGAACCGTAAGGCTCCCGCGGCTAATTGGGCTGTCCCATGCCCTCGACATGATACTTACGGGAAGGCCGGTTGGTGCCGATGAGGCATTTAGAATGGGTCTGGCAAACCGGGTGGTTGAACATGGGAAGGCAAGGGAGGAGGCAGAAAGGCTCGCAAATGAGATTGCCGAGTTCCCCTGGAATTGTGTGTTGAGCGACAGGAGGTCTGCTTACGAACAGATGGACCTGAGCTTCAAAGATGCGATGATGAATGAATTTCGGTTGGGCATGAGCACCGTGGAAAGCGGTGAGACAGAGTTTGGTGCAAAAAGATTTGCTAATGGGAAAGGAAGGCACGGCTCATTCGAGTGAACGATACCACACCAGCCACTAACTCAGAAGGATATCGCGTAACCCTGATAGGTGGAATTTGTAATGTTGGGCTCATTGCACTCAAGGCTTCTGCTGGTATCATAAGCAACAGCGAAGCCCTCATCGCTGATGCAATCCATTCCCTCTCAGACCTCATAACAGATATCTTTACCCTTGCAGGATTTAGAATAGGCAGAAAAGGCGCTGATGCCAACCACCATTTTGGACACGGCAGGGTCGAGACGTTTTTTTCTTCCATAACCGGAATACTGCTCATCCTTGGAGGCGCATATATTGCGTTGCACTCCATCGAGAGAATCAGATCGCCATCTCTTGGCATCCCCGGCACCTTGGCTGTTGGAGTTGCATTGTTATCGGTTCCCGTGAAAGAAGCCCTCTACCGGTGGACAATGCGTGTAGGCCGCCGCACTGCGAGCCCCTCATTGATAGCCAATGCCTGGCACCACCGCTCAGATGCACTTTCCTCGATAGCAGTTGTAATCGGTGTTACAGGGGCACATTTTAAGCTCGAATGGGTGAGTCTAGATGCATGGGCAGCGCTGGCTGTGTCACTATTCATATTCAAGGCTGGCGGGCAGATCGTCCTGAGGGCTTACAGAGAGTTGACGGATGCAGCGCCTGGTATGAGCGTGCAGGAAAAAATAAGAGCATGTGCCCTGGGGATAAAGGGTGTCAAGGATCTCCACGACTTAAGGATACGCAGCTCCGGGGGAAGATATCAAATGGAGGTCCATGTGGTTGTGGACGGTGAAATTACTGTTCGAGAGGGACACAAAATCGCAGAGGAAGTTGAGCAATGTCTGATAAGCGGGTTCCCGGAATTAGGTAGTGTAATCGTCCACGTGGACCCAGATGAAAAAAATGGAGATCAGAAAGGGAGCAGCTAAAGCTCCCTCCCCGCCCCACATGGATCTGTTCTTTCCTCTTAAGGCCTGAAAATCAGCAACCATGCGTGCGCAATGAGCACGCTGATGATCATATAAGGGAACGCTGTCTTCATGAATCCGCCGAAGGTTATCCTGTAGCCTCTTGATTCCGCGATTCCCATGGTCACCACATTTGCAGATGCCCCGATGATTGTCCCGTTTCCGCCAAAACAAGCACCAAGAGCGAGTGCCCACCACAGGGTGTTTCCTGCCCCTGGAATCACTGTGCTGAGATAGGCGACTATGGGAAGCATAGTTGCCGTAAACGGAATATTGTCCACAAAGGCGGACATTATCGCAGCCACCCAAATGATCAAGGCACAGGCTGCTACAAAACTTCCTTTTGAGAGGTGCAAAATTGCATCGGCTATAATTGCGAGAAGGCCTGTAGATTCGACTGCCCCTACAATTATGAACAAGAAAATGAAAAACATCAGGGTAGGCCACTCGATATCCTTTTCAATCAATTCTATGAGGTTCACCTTCCCAGTGAGAACCCCAATGCTCAGGATGACTGAGGCCCCCATGAGTGCTGCAATGCTCACCTCCATGTGCCAGTATCCATGGGTAAGGAAGAGAAATACACAGAAAGCCAGAACTCCCAAACCATACTTTAGAAGGCTAGGATCCGTGATTTTATACTCTTCCTTGAGCTCTTTTATGTATTCCTCCACATTTTCCACCTTGGCTGCTGCATAAGCCTTACCCCACACCAGCTTGCTCATAATAATAAGTGCAACGGTCGCTACCCCACAGATTAGCGCGAGGGCCTTCACAAAGTCCATGAACGTTAAGCCAGCGTAGGAGCCGATCATGATATTAGGAGGGTCACCAATCAGCGTAGCGGTACCACCAACATTGGATGCGAGCACAAGAGGGATGAGCATGTATAAGGGATTCAAAGAGAGAGACACACAGATCTCAATAGCTACTCCTGTAAGAAGCAGCATTGTAGTTACGTTATCTAAAAAGGAAGATGAAACGGCTGTAAAAATCATCAGGTAAACAGCCAGCAAGAATACTCTCCCACGTGCCAGTTTATAAGCGAAGTATGCACACCACTGGAACACCCCCGTATGTTTCAGTACCCCCACAATTATCATCATTCCCATGAGGAGGAAGATAACGTTCATGTCAATGGATGCGATTGATCGTTCAAAGGATATTATGTGGTAAGCGGGGTCTATCGTCCCAATTGTATAAGAGATAAGCATCATCAGGGCCGCGCCAATCATTGCTGCTATTGTGCGATGCAGCAGTTCGAAGGCTATCAATACATATGCTAGAACAAAAACAATAGTGGAAATCCAGAAGGCGGGTCCCAGTACCCTGGGAAGAGTTATATCTTCGCTAATATAGTAA
>JALVSJ010000344.1:649-4378 GCA_027024445.1 Desulfobacterales bacterium | reverse complement strand
TATCCTCATCTTCCCTCTGCGCCACGACCTTAATACCCCAGCACTGGGACCCGTAGTTCACCCATACATTAGAGGAGATCTGCTCATCAGCACGGAAATCCTTGGAATAATAGCCTCCAGCAGAAAATCCCCTCCACAGTCCCACATCAGCAGAAAGGGATAAGTTTCGGTATTCACCTTTTGAAGACTGGTATTCAAGTTTGTAATGGTCTTTTCTGGCGCTAGACCTGTCAATGGTCAATTTTATTGAGAGATCATTGCCCTTGAACTCAGTGTCATAATGATCCCATCGGGCCAGCCAGTATATGTCTACAAGCTCCAGTGGCTTGACAGTAAGAGAAATCTGCAATGGATCAAAAGGCTTCCTCTTGACCCCCGGCTCGGGCTTCTTTCTCGCCTCATCAATATTGTAGGATTGGAGCAAACTCAGCGCTGCCCATTGACGGTATGTGACCTTACCCTGTTTGTCCTCACTTCGTATGTCAAGAAAGTTCTCCAGTTCAAAGGCGATCTTATTGGTTTTCCCCTCCTCAGAAATGGGGTCAAACCACGACAGGTCCTTATTGTGTTTGGGCTCTGTGTAAATGTACGTCAGCGTAGGCCGCATGGTATGCCTCAGCCTGTCTATCTTGCCCATCGATACATCAAAGAGCCTCTCCACGCGTGATGACAGCCTCAACTGTCCACTATATTCCCTAGCCCGCCGGTATTCTGTGCCGTCGCTTGCAAGGTCTATCCACCTGGCTTCATAGTCAACTGAAAATGTGGGCTCAAACTCCAGAAACGGGCCCAGCCTCAACGGCATTGTCACCTCAGGGCTAACGCTGATGCCATTGCCCTTGTCTCCTTCATCCCGCCAGATATTATTGTAATTCAGGCCAAAGGAATAATAGATGGGGAGATGGGGCACAGGGCTTATTAAGTGCGCCATATGGGCCCCCGCAATAGGTTCGGGAGTATCATTTGGGTGGGGATGATCAGGGCGCTGGTAATAGTGGGAATCCACTTGAATCGTGAATCCCTCCCACAAATGGCTCAACAGAAGGTTTGAGCTACGTAGGGGTGAAAGCCTCTCTTCCACCGGCCTGCCCCACTTGCTTTGCAAATCAGGCCTGGCCTCATAGCCGAATAGCCCTCCAGTAAACTCCTTAAGGTAATCCTGGTCACTCACGTAATCCGCATCAACTCTGGCCTGGACCCCAAAAGGTAAATCCTGGTCGGCCTTCCCCCTGAACCAGTAGCGCCACTTGTTTGTACGAGGCACGGGACTCAATTCTGCGTCATCAGGATCCGTCAGGTCCTTGTCTTCTCTATCGGAGATAATATCGAACAGGAACGCACCCTTTGACTGCTTTGAGGTGATGTAGCGGAACTCAGTGCCCTGCATGTAACCTCGCTGTGTCATATATCTTTCATAAAAGGTGGCATCTGTCTGATCAGAGATAGCCCAATAGAAAGGGACCTCCACATCGAGGCCATTTCTGCCTGAGTAGCCCACCCTGGGCGGTAGGAGTCCGCTCTGGCGCTTGGTCTTTGCGGGAAAAATGAAATACGGGAAATACAGGACAGGTACATCCTTTATCCTGAAGGCAGCATGCTTCGCTGTCCCATATCCTTCCACCGTGACCTTCACCTCCGAGGCGGTAAGGGACCACGCCGGCCTTGTTCCATCACAAGTGGTAATCTTGCAATCCCTGGCAAGGTAAGTATCTTCCGAGAGTTTCTCTAGGGAACTACTGGAGATATGGAGGTGATTCTCATGGAGAAAGACATGGCCTTGTTTAATTGTTCCGGTCTGATCCCTCAGGTGAAAAACAGCCTCCTGGCCTGTTACTACATCGCCCTGGCTCTCAAATCGAACATTGCCCCATACCTTTGCAATACCGGTTTTCTGATCATAAACGGCCTTTGTTGCTTTCAGTACCTGGGCACCTTTCTGAATGACCACGTCTCCCTCTGCAACGTATACGCCCTCCTTTTCATGGTACTCAAGGCGGTTCGCGCGTATCTCCCACGGTGCTTCGGAGGTGGCAAGGTCCTTGATGCCCCCGGCCTTCCACGCCGCCAGGCACTCCCGGGAACCCCAAAAAGATCCTAACATCATGAAGGCAGACGCCAGGAAAATCGCCACAAGTCTGTTCAGATCCTTCACCTTCATCTAAGTTCCTTCTGGGCCGTGACCCCTGCCCATAAATATTGTTTTCAGAAAACAGGAAAAGCGCTCGCTTAGTGTTAGAGCCATTTAGAGATGATGATTGGTTCCCCAGATTATTCTTTAATAACTAAAATTCTCAAGTTGGTAAGAGTAGTTAACACAAACGGCACAGTAAAAAGCTCCAGATGCAAGGCGCGCGAGTCTTGAGAAATGAGGCGTACTTGACAGTACGTCGGAATGACGCAAGACGAAGCGCAACGCCGCAGATGGACTTTTTACGAAGCCGTTAAAACTCTGGGGCAAAATTCGCTGGGTCCAAATAACTCAGCGCTTCACCCACCGTAAATAGCGATCCACATACAACAACCAGGTCATTGGCCCCTGCCATAGTCTTTGCAGTGTCAATGGCCTGCTCAAGGCTGCCGATAACATTTCCCGCCTTATGAAAGGGTGTCCCAACTTCGAAAAGCACTTCTGGACTGGCTGCCCTCGAATACCTAGGCCGGGTGTATATCACATGATCAGCAAAGGGGACAATTTGTTTCAGTATCCCTTTTATATCCTTATCCTCCATTACTCCTATCACTACGATTAGGCGACTGTAATCAATCTCCTCTCTAATGGTCTTTGCCAAGGTTTTCATGGCCCGGGGATTATGGGCTCCATCCAGCAGGACTGGAGGACTACCCTCCAAGATGTGCATCCTGCCGGGCCACGAGGCATGCGCGAGGCCACTTTCAATGGCACTGTGGTTGAATGAAAGCCCCAGGTCGCTGAGTTCCTCGAGTGCAGCAAGGGCAATAGCCGCATTTCGCCCCTGAAACCTACCCAGTAGACCCAGCCTGAGGCCCTTCAGGGTCCAGTTACGTCCCCAGTAAGCCAGACCATGGCCATTATAGCGATACCTTACGTGCTCCCCAATACGTACCACGGGTGCCCCAAGCTCTGCGCACTTTCCCTTCAGTAGTTCAACTACCTTTTTCTGGGTAACGCCAGTTACGAGAGGTACACAAGGTTTTATTATACCCGCCTTTTCCCCTGCTATTTCCAATAGTGTGTTCCCCAGGAAGAACTGGTGTTCCATTGCAATATTGGAAATTATGGTGACAAGGGGCGATATTATGTTGGTGGCATCCAGCCTGCCGCCCATACCAACTTCCATTATGGAGATATCTGTATCTTTCCGGGCGAAATAGGTGAGGGCCATGGCCGTGGTAAATTCGAAGAAAGTGGGGGGTTCTTCTTCGACTATGTTTTTTTTCAACAGGTTCACAAGGTCGACCACCTCTTCTCTGGTGATCTCCTGGCCGTTTATCCTGAAACGCTCCGTGAACCTCACAAGATGGGGGGAAGTGTAGATTCCCACCCTATAACCCGCCTCCTTCAAAACAGAGGAGAGAAAGGCAGCTATGGAGCCCTTGCCATTGGTTCCTGCGATATGTATATACGCCCTTCCCACGTGAGGGTTATCCACAGCGGCCATGATGTTTTCAGTCTTTGAAAGGCCGAACTTTATGCCATACTTCTGTAGGCTGTACAGGTACCTGATAGCATCTTCGTAAGTGTGAAATTCA
>JALVSJ010000344.1:0-639 GCA_027024445.1 Desulfobacterales bacterium | reverse complement strand
CCCCAGGTGAAGCAGTTTTCTCCCTGCATTCCTGAACAGCACCTCAATCTTTTCATCCCCCATCACGCGGGATACCACGCCTGCACCAAAGGCCGGATGCCGCACCCGATCACCTGACGAAAATCCCTCGCCTGCGGCCTTATTTGTCATTGGGCTCTCCACCGTGGGTTCTGGGAATCTGTATCTTTGGCCCTGCCCTGAAACTTCATGTCGCAGCACGCCCTGGGGCAAATCCCTGAGGAAACATGACACTCCGCCGTTATTCTCACTCCACCCCCATTGCCACGAAGAAGCGGATTCCTGGCCAGGGTAGCAAAGAATCAACTCGTCTTTTGCTCTTGTGGCAGCTACGTACATTAGTCTACGCTCTTCTTCGAGAGCAGAAGGATCACTGTAAGCCTGGGAAGACGGGAATCTACCTTCCATCACCCAAATGATGAAAACCACCGGCCACTCCAGCCCCTTTGCTGAATGTACCGTGGTGAGGGTAAGGGCCTCACCCTTCTGCCCTGGATCTATGTCGGCCGGACTTGTGGGTGGCTCCAGGACCAGATCATCCAGGAAGCTCCTCAAGGCTTTGTATCTGCTCGCCATAACTATGAGCTGCTCCAATTCCCGCTCTCTCCTAGGATAATCGTC
>JALVSJ010000343.1 GCA_027024445.1 Desulfobacterales bacterium | reverse complement strand
ACAGGGTTTTCATACCTTTTGGCTACAATGTGTTTGTCGCATTCTGGGCTGGTCACTACGCTGCTGAAAAGATCGGCTGCGAGGTCATACCCGGTGGTGTGCTGGATACCAAGGCCAGGATACTGAAGATACAGGAGTTAAGACCCACCGCCATGATGGCAACCCCCACATACGCCCTGGGAATGGCCGATACCGCCAGGAACAAGATGGGGTTTGATCCATCAAAGATGAGCATCGAAAAGATAACATGTGCCGGAGAGCCCGGCGCCAGTATCCCCGCCACAAAGCGACGCATGGAGCAGGCCTGGGGGGCAAAGGTGTATGACCATGCCGGGGCCACGGAGATCGGTGCTTGGTCATATGAATGTACGGCCCAGGCTGGAGGTCTCCACGTAAATGAGGCATTTTTCCTTGTTGAGATAGTGGACATAGATACAGGCGAGCCGATTGAAGAGCCAGGGAAGAGGGGAAAAATGATTATCACAGCCTTTGATCGGATTGCTCAGCCATGCATAAGGTTTGACTCCAAAGATATCATTGAGTGGGCACCAGCACCATGTCCCTGCGGTAGAACTTTTCGTCTCATAAAGGGAGGGGTCATAGGCAGGGCGGACGATATCACCAAGGTTAAGGGAGTGCTTCTTGCTCCTTCGGCCATAGAAGAGGTGGTAAGGGGGATTGAGGGTCTTGGGGACGAGTATGAGGTGGTAGTTGACAGGCGTGCTGATGTGGATCATATCACGTTGAAAGTGGAGCTGTTGCCGGGCCGGGAAAAGGCTAGAGATAAGATCGAGGCTGAATTGAGGAACCAGCTCAGGCTTAAGACCAACCTGGGATACCACCTGGAGTTTCACGAATACGGGAGCCTGCCGCGTTACGAGGTTAAGGCCAGACGTTTCAAGGACCTGAGAAAAGGCCATTGACGGGGACATGCACGATGGAAATCGATAGTAAACTAGAAGAAATCGGTCGCCTCATCGAACAACTCAAAGACACGGCCCTGGAGATGCAGGAGAAAGTCCATGACCTCCCTGCTGCAAGGAGAAATACAGCCAGAATCCTGGCAAGCATCAAGATGCTGGAGTTAAACTTTTCTGATCTGCTCGCACTCGAGGATCCCGATGCCTGACCTTATGTGTTCCTATGGCCCGGTGGCAGATCAAATCATTTCCCGCAACTCCTCTATGACGTAATGAATTCTTTCCACATCTTCCTCTGTGAGCTTTTCCTGCCAATCTTTGGAACTGATCAATTTCTTTAATTTCTTGATTTGCTTTTCCAGGTCCACGATGGCGTTGAACATCATTGCTGGGATATCAGTTACGGCCTCCTTTTCTTCCACCGGTTGCACCAGGACCTCCCTTGGCTTAAGCACCAGGCGTTCTTTCCACCTGGGTATGTGCACATCAAGATGAAAGCGCTGACGGATCAGGTCGGCAAAGGCCTGGCTTGAGGCGGGTTCTCCATGGACCACAAAGACTTTAGGATTGGATTCAAAATGAGAGATCCATTCAAGGAGGTCATCCTGATCAGCATGGGCTGAGAAACCTCCTATGGTAAACACCCTTGCGTTTACCGCCACATTTTCTCTGAATATCTTTACCCTTTTCGCCCCCTCCACTATCTTGCGACCCGTCGTACCCATGGCCTGGTATCCCACAATGACAATGCTGGCCCCCTGGCGCCACAGATTGTGCTTGAGGTGATGTTTGATTCGCCCAGCAGTGCACATGCCATTTGCGGCAATGACTATTGCACTGCCTTGCAGTTCATTGATCTCCATGGATTCCTGGGTGGTAAGGGTAAATTTTAGGTTTGGCATGTCAAAAGGATCGTAGCCCTCGTCAACAATTGCTTGGGCCTCATCGTCATAACATTTCTTGTTTTTGCGAAATATCTCTGTTGCCCTTATTGCCAGCGGGCTATCAAGATAGATGGGAATATCAGGAAGAAGCCCTGCTCGATCGAATTCCCCCAGTATATAAAGGATCTCCTGTGTTCGTTCCACAGCAAAAGCGGGGATAATGACCTTTTCGCCGTGGCTGTAGCTGTACTTTATAGCCTCGAGCAACTCCTCCTTGCTATCGTCAAAGGTCTTGTGTTTCCTGTTGCCATAAGTGGATTCAACGAAGAGGTAGTCAGCATCAAATATTTCATGAGGATCTTTTACAATGAGCTGGTGTTTTCTTCCCAGATCTCCTGAAAACACGAGCTTGGTCTTATCCCCATCTTCTTTTATCCAGAGTTCCAGGATAGAGGAGCCAAGAATATGACCTGCATTGCGAAGTCTGACATTTACCCCCTGTTCTATCTCGATAACCTTGTCCCTGTCTATTCCTACCAGACGGGGAATCGTGGCCTGAGCGTCCTCAGTCGTGTAAAGCGGGGCGACATCCGGGCGGCCGTTTCTGCGGTTTTTTCTTGTCTGCCACTCTGCATCCATCTCCTGTATGTGTGCTGAATCAAGGAGCATAATCTCACACAATTCAGCAGTAGGGAAAGAAGTGTAAATTTTACCTTTGTATCCATCCTTAACCAGTTTTGGGAGCCTGCCGCTGTGGTCAATATGTGCATGGGTCAAAAAGACAGCCTCCAGTTCTGAGGGAGAAAAACCCCATGGCTCCCAGTTGTGACTTTCGGTCTGCTTCCCTCCCTGAAACAGGCCACAGTCTACAAGGAGCCTCTTTCCACCAGGAGTCTCAACAAGATAGCAAGAGCCTGTTACCGTACCCACGCCACCCAGACATGTAACCCGGATCATAGCCAACTCCTTTCCCGTTTATTAGCGATAAATTCGTAAATCGGATATCTCCACCTTTTACCTTCGAAATTTCTAACAGCGAGAGCGTTATTTTCATATGCCTCAACATAAGTGGGCATATGAAGAATCTTTCCTCCTCCTCCCGGAAGATCAATGCAGTAGTGGGGTACGCAAATTCCCGAGGTGTGACCAATAAGGCTGGCAATGATATCCACGCCCTTTTGAGGGTGGGTCCAGAAATGGGATGTGCCCTTGGCTTGATCACATTGAAAGAGGTAATAAGGCCTCACCCTCATCTTGACCAGCCCGCGCATGAGCAGGGCCATGGTCTCCCTGTTGTCGTTCACGCCTTTGAGCAGCACGGTCTGGCAGCCCAGTGGAATGCCAGCATCTGCCAGCAGTGCGCAGGCGCGCGATGCCTCCGCAGTTATCTCCCTAGGATGATTGAAATGGGTATTTATATAAACAGGATGATATTTGCTTATCATCCTGACTAGCCTTGGCGTGATCCGCTGAGGAAGAGTGCATGGCACTCTACTGCCGATCCTGATGATCTCAATATGGGGCATGTCTCTCAATTGCGCGATTATCTCTTCCAGTTCCTCTGTCTCAAGCAAGAAAGGATCTCCACCTGATAGCAAGACATCGCGCACTTGCCTGTTGGCCTTTATGTAAGCAATACCCTCCCTTATAGTATTCGGTGTCACAATGCCTTTGCGACCAACCTTTCTCTTGCGATTGCAGAACCTGCAATATACTGCACACTCATTGGAAACCAGAAACAGGACCCTGTCAGGGTAGCGATGAGTCAGGCCGGGCACAGGAGAGTGCTTTTCTTCAGCCAGGGGATCTACCATACCGGGCCCCTGTTGTAGCTCCCGGGGGTCGGGCACACACTGCATGTAAATGGGATCCTCTGTCGACTCCATGAGCCCCAAATAATATTCATTAATGCGCATCGGATAACGATGGATAATGTTTTCAAGGTAGGGAATGCCTTGACCCAAAAGTACTTGGAGTTGATCTGCTGTCTGTATGCTCCGCGCTACAAGCTCCTTCCAATTTTTCGCAGTATGTTGGTCACGTAAAGGTTTATACATGGTTTGCCCTCAAGTTACTGGCTGGCGTAACATAGACCACAAGCATGGGCTTTGCAAGATTTTCCCACTTTTTGGGTTGCACACACAGGTTAATGTGTTTACATTGATTAACGAATTTTTTGCAAGTTATTTGGAAACAAACCTGTCCAAAATCGGTTTTTGGCAATAGGCGGGGGAACACCTGTGTGCCCTGCCTGCCGTGTGCAGTCAGGCAGCCGTGCTGCGCCAGGCAGGGGGTTTTCCCCCTGCCCGCTGGTAGGCTAGGGAGCGGTGTGTGACAATGGGTACAAGGTCTCAGGTATAGGGTATAAGGTATAAGCCTTTAGGAATCATTGTTTGAAAGGTTTTCCTTACACCCTACACCCTACACCCTAAACCCTACACTTTGGACCCATGCTGATTCATATGCCGTTTTCCTGCCAAGATAGACTCAACTACGAAACCTCTATTTTATAAACCGTGATTCTGAGCTCGTAAGCTGTTGAGCTTATTAGGTTGACTTCTTGAACCTAGGCCGATTTTGGGCATCTATGATTTGAAAAATACAATGAGTCCCGGGTCATTGGTGCCCAAGGAAGGGTAAATCCGGCAGGTTGGGGCCAATTTTGAGGTTTTTTGAGCGGCCTTCAGACATCATGGGGAGGGGATAACAATGGAGAAACACCACAAGTTTTCCATATGGTACGTACTCATTGGAGTGTGGATAGTCTTACTCCTTCAACACTCTATCGTTTCAATGCTGGCCATTAAGACAATCCCGTATAGTGAGTTTTTGAAGTTACTCAAAGAAGGCAAAATAAAAGAGGTGGCGATCGGGGCCAATCAGATACAGGGCCGCCTTGCGGCTGATGCTTCACCAAACGGCCGCCCGATGCTCTTTCGGACAGTGAGGGTTGATCCTGAGATCGCCAAGTTGCTTGCCAAGTATAACGTTACATTCAAGGGAGAGGTGGAATCCACTTTCTTGAGGGATCTTTTTTCATGGGTGGTCCCCATATTCTTATTTGTTGGGGTCTGGTACTTTTTCATGAAGCGCATGACAGGTCAGCAACCCGGGTTTATGACATTGGGCAAGAGCAAGGCGAAAGTTTATATGGAAGACGACTTACAGGTAACCTTTGATGACGTGGCAGGAGTTGATGAGGCAAAACAGGAGTTGAGGGAAATAGTGGAGTTCCTAAAGGAGCCACAAAAGTTTACAGAGATCGGCGGGAAGATGCCCAAAGGAGTACTTCTTGTGGGGCCTCCGGGGACCGGGAAAACCCTCCTGGCAAAAGCAGTTGCAGGTGAGAGCCACGTGCCTTTTTTCAGCATGAGTGGGTCAGACTTCGTAGAAATGTTTGTAGGTCTAGGTGCTGCGCGGGTAAGGGACCTGTTTGATCAAGCCAAGAAGAGGGCACCATGTATAATATTTATTGATGAGTTAGATGCACTTGGTAAGGCAAGGGGAATTGGGGGTGTGGCAGGTCATGATGAAAGAGAGCAGACCCTGAACCAGTTGCTGGTGGAGATGGATGGCTTTGACCCCACAGTAGGCGTCATCCTGATGGCTGCCACCAACAGACCAGAGATACTGGACCCGGCCCTCTTGAGGCCCGGGCGCTTTGATAGACACATACTTGTTGATAGACCCGACAAGAAAGGACGCGAGGAAATTCTCAGGGTCCACCTCCGCAACGTTAAAGTAGCCGATGACGTGGATGTAGAAACCATTGCCAACATGACCTCCGGAATGGTCGGTGCTGACCTTGCCAATTTGGTCAATGAGGCGGCCCTTCTTGCCGTGCGCCGTAAGAAGAAAAAGGTAACCATGAAGGAGTTCGAGGAGGCAGTAGAGAGGGTTATTGCGGGACTGGAGAAAAAGAACCGACTCATCAATGAAGAAGAACGCAAGATAGTGGCCTACCACGAGGTGGGCCATGCACTTGTGGCGCTCTCATTGCCGGGCACCGAGCCCGTTAAGAAGATTTCCATTGTGCCTAGGGGAATCTCTGCCCTTGGATATACCATGCAGGTTCCCACAGAGGACCGTTTTCTCATGAAGAAAACGGAGCTTCTCAACAAGATCGCATCATTGTTAGGAGGCAGGGCTGCTGAGAAACTGATGTTTGATGACATCTCCACGGGTGCTCACAATGACCTTGCCAGAGCAACTGATATCGCAAGGTCAATGGTAAAGGAATACGGCATGAGCGAAAAAGTGGGCCAGGTATACTTTGCGAGCCAGCAGAAGGCCCAGTTCCTCCAGACTCCCGTGGCAGAGGGTGGTGGAGAGTATAGTGAGGCCACAGCTCAATTGATAGACAATGAGGTACGGGAGATTATTTCTGCCCAGTATGAAAAGGCCAAGAGCATCCTAGAGGAAAAGAAAGAAGTGCTGATCGAAGGGGCGGAGGTACTGCTTCAGAAGGAGAAAATCGAAGGCGAAGAACTAAAGGCAATAATGGAGGCCAAGGGTTTTTCTACCCCCTCGGAGTCTTGATTCCTTTTTTGATAATCTCGGCAGATCGCGGTCCACAGTTGAAGATCAGGTCAAGTACTGAAAGGTTGGGCAGGAACTCGCCCCACAACTGCGGGTAAACCAGTGGGCGTGGATTAAAGAATATGAGCTCAATGCGTTGCTTTTTAAAACCTTTCATATCCAGGTATTTTCTTGCAGAGTTTTGAGCCAAGAAGTGAGTGGCTTTCAATGCCTTGCACACCTCAATTGAGAGACTCGGTTCCCTGGCCTCTATCCCCAGTTGTGAAAGGCGTATTAGGCGAGTTGGAATCTCCAGTTGTTCGAAGATATATCGGATAGCCCTTTCATTTAAGTCAACCAATTTACCATAGTTTGGCGAAAAGAGTTGACCAATGAAGTCGTTATGATCTTTGAAAAAAGGGGCATTTGCGTATGCAGTTCTGAGTGAGGCCAGGTGTTTATTCGCCCATCTGCCCTCGTGGCAGATTTCCACATCTGAGATTCTTTGGAGTCCCCGGCCTTTTTTCCATACAGGGATGGTGAGCCAAAGGGTGCCCTGATCATTCTTGAATCTGTTTCTCGTCAGCCAGGTTGTGCCATGGGGGAATTGTACTGAATCCATTAATACCAAAATATTGGACTGAAGGGCCTTTTGGAAGAACCCTGCATACGGTACAAAGAAGGGCTGCTGGGCTGATACTATTTTCATGCTATTGGCCTCAGAAAAAAAGGCGAGGATCTTTTGACTTTAGTTCCCGAATTTTGGATAGAACCAGCCGCTTGGCAAAGTCTTTATGGGACAAGTAAGGTATTACATTCTTCTTCAATAGAGTGATAAATTCCTTAAACAGGGCATCCTTTTGTTTTTCATCAACGAAGTGCCTCTCTTGTTTGTACCGATAGGGTATTTTATCACCAATTACGTCGCGAAGGACCTGGAAAAATTTTTCCCTTTCAGGTGTGGGAGGTAGCATGTGAGGGGTAAGAGGGATGTCTACGCGCGCCTCCAGGCTCACCAACCACCTATGGCCTGCAAGGACGCGGCTGAGATCCCAAATTTCGACCTCAATCCCATTGTTTAGTCCTATCATCTCAACAAGCTTTCCCCGCATGGTTTACAATAGGTGCTCCTGGGCGGACTTTTCCCTTATACTTACCCCCTCTACCCTATACCTTCTCTTGTCTTAAGCGGTGACTAACTCAATAATGGCATTTGTGGTGTACTCTGCCAGGTCAGCGAGGCCATCCAGCGGCAAAAAAGATAGGGCATTGGAAGAAAAAAGGCAAGTGGCAGAGGCGGGAAACTCTTCATCGGCCAAATAGAATATGTAAGCAAGAGCAATTTTTGGCAGCGGATATAATACAAAGGCCAAGTCTCCTTTTAGGCCTGCAGGAGCTTCATGCCCCGAGAACCTGAGCAAGATCTTTTCCCGATTCAACCTTATGTTTTCAACATGAGCTACCAAAGGCAATTCGGCGTTGGCCCTAAAGGCTCCTTGGTAGGGTATGCTGTTGGGAAGATCCTTGAACGCCCGGAAAGGCTCAAGTCTGATGTCTTCGTTTGACGCATTTAGGGCATAAAGAGAGATGACCACTCCAACCGGGCCAAATTCTAGGCTGCCATCAAGGATAATCTCATTGGCTGAAAGTATGCAGTCCTTTCCAAAGGCCCTGAAAAGGTATGTATCTTGTTGCTTCTGGGCCCCCAAGCGTTTTTCAAGTCCCCTAGGGTCCTGAGAGAGGGCGCGTAGCAGATTATCTCTGATAATCTTTGCGTAGTTACTGTCCATGGGATATGAGCCTTGAGACCCCAACAAATTCTATCTTTTCATCTAATCCGCGGTACATACTCAAAAACTGCTTTATCGCTAAAAGGGTTGTGGGAAAGGGATGTCCGATTCCTATGGCCTTACCCCAACGGATGGCCATTGCCACCAGTCTTTTCATTTGCTTCACGGTTGCCTCCCTATCTGGACGACAATCGAGGAATACATTCCTGTGGGCTGTCGAAATGTGCAAGCTTCTGGCCGTATCGTATGCCACTGAACGGGGAGTTGTAAGGCTATCAATGAAAAAAAGACCATCTTGTTTGATGGGCTCCAAGGCCTCCCTGACCTTTTCCCTATTGGCGGTGAACTTGGAGCCCATGTGGTTGTTAACCCCTATAGCCACATTGATTTGATGCAGATTTGCCCTGATTGTATCGTGAATTCTTGGGGCGGGGAATCTCGTATATATTGCACCTGGTCCAGGATCGATATCTTGCCGAAATGGTTCCATTGGTTGATGTAAAAGAATCTCATGGCCTGCGTCTGCAATTTCATCCATCAACTGGCGTGAAAAAGGTCGAAACGGAAGTATGGAAAAGGTCAAACCAATGGGCAAGGCCAAGAATTCTCTCCCAAGGTGGAGGCTATTTCCAATGTCGTCTATAACAATAGCCACCTTGGGCCGTAACTCTTTAGTCTTTTGAGACAATGGAGGCCTCTTGGGTATGGGCAAAACCAATTTCCAGGCAGCGTGGGATAAGGGGGGAAGGGCTCCGTGGCCAGCGAGAGCAATGAAGAAAAAGCCAGCCCCCTTTAGGAGAGTTCTCCTTGTGGAATCAAACGCTTGTACATTTTCTGGCGCTCGGTGCATTTTCCGGCGTATATACAACCAATTGGGGTAAGGGTCAAGAAAAAATACAATATATTGAATCTTTCTCTTGCAGCGCAAGCTCAGTTCTGTTATAAAAACTAGCCCATGACAAGTAGCTCATATCTTTTCTATATAAGAATTCTTCTTGCCCGGTGGTTCCACTTTCCATCAAGAAGTGCCACTCCAGGCAGTATTGAGGGCTGCGCGGTTTCGTAGAGGGCTAAATCCTATCATTCAAAAAAGCCTTGATTTGGTATCTGTAGGGGGTTGTACAAAATCATTATAATGATATTTGAGAAAGGGGTGAGCTAATGAAGGTAATCGCCATTGCAAATCAAAAAGGTGGCTGCGGCAAGACAACAACTGCTATTAACCTGTCTTCTTTGCTGGCAGGGAAGGGGCAGAAAGTGGTTCTGGTGGACGCAGATCCTCAGGCCCATGCGACCATGGGCCTGAATTTGGTTCCTGGAGACTTGGGCAAGACCATGTTTGACATACTATCACCAAGTAACAACGGAAACGTGCCCATGACTGAAATCCTTTTGTCCATAAGGGATAATTTGTGGCTTGCTCCATCCAGTGCAAGGCTCAGTGCTGTGGAGCAGGAGTTGGCCGGTGTGGAAGGCCGGGAGAGCAAGCTGTATCGGGCAATGGGCCCTTTGGAAGGCAACTATGATTATGCGGTTATAGACTGCCCCCCCAGCATAGGACACCTGTGTGTAAATGCCCTGCGGGCTGCACAGGAGGTTATCATCCCGATCGATTTGTCCCTATTTTCATTGAGAGGGGTTTCCAAATTAATGGAAATCGTGTTCATGTTAAAAGAGAGGCTTGGACACGAGGTCAAGGCAAGGGCTCTCATTACCATGTTTGATAATAGGACCAAGTACTCAAGGTTGGTCCTAGAAAAGGTGCGAGAGAGATTCGGGGAAAACGTTTTTGACACTGTCATCCGTTACAACATCAGGCTGCGAGAAACAGTGGATTCCGGTCTCCCCATTTCTGAGTACGACAGGCGATCAATAGGATACAAGGATTATGACAGGCTGGCAGAAGAGGTCCTAACAGGTACACGACCGCTTTCAGTAGGAGATCAAGAGGCGCTTGCGGCAGCGGAGGATTTTATAGAAGAAGCCGAGGGGCTCAGAAAGGTGGCCATGCAAGAAGAGGAGGAAGCAGTACACGAGGAATTAGAGAGGTTTCAGGTCCAGGGGTTCAAGTCCCTTTACCCATCCATGGCAGAGGCCTTAGTGGTGAATAGTCCCTCTGCCCTGGCAGAGGGAGATGACGAAGAGTATTAGCTTTGAGAGGTTAATAATGGAAGACAAAAGTGAAACCAGGGAACTGGACGAGGTTCTAGATCTTTTCATATCCTCCAAGGAAAAAAGGCCCCAAGCTCCGTGGGCTGAAAAGGGTGCCGAGGCCAGCAATGAGGCACAAGAAAAAAAGGCTTCGCCTCTTGTGGTGACCACTAATATCCGGAAGGAAATCGCCTGTCCAGCAGGGCCGGGGGCGCAGGATAGAATCCGGGGTCTGCTTTTTGAATACCTACAGGACGACTACGAAATAGGCAAGATCGAACTGCGCAAAGTGACGCATCGGAGCGAGGCAGACAGGAAGATCCACGAGGAAGAGGAAATCTGTATCGTGATCAAAGAGCATTAGGAGCGAATTTTTCGTTCCGATGCAAAGCCACTTGTAGCTATGCGCTCCTAAGGCGAGGGGGTAGTACAAATACTTTTCTTGGTCCTTCCTGCAGGGAGATAGCTTCCTCCGGGCAAAAGCGGGCACAAATTCCGCATCCAAAGCAAGAGTTTTCGTCTCTTTCTGCCTTGCCCTCGTCGTTGAGAAGGATCGCCTCAGTAGGGCACCTTTCCACGCATTCTCCACAGCCTATGCACGTTTCCTGGTCAATAATTGAAAGATAATTGGTGGCATTTACAAGTGGAAATGCCCCATCGCGCCATAGTCTGAGGGTGTCACAGCAATCCTTGCAGCAATTGCATATGCTGGTTTCTGGCCTAGAAATCTTTGAATTAGGATGGAATGCCTTGTGGATAAGACCTGCCTCTTCAGCCTGCCTCATTATTTCCAGGGCTTCTTTTTTGCTTACCATCCTGGCAAAACCCTGAGCCACAGTATGCCGGGCGGACTTGCCAAAGGTAAAGCAGTTCTCAAGGGGGGCTTCAAGAGAACAGGAATGGCCAAGCACCGACCTTCTCTGACGGCAGAAACAATGTCCTACTGCAATGTCGTCAAATTTCGCGATTATTTCTTCCACAGATTGGCTGGCCAGGATTGCCTCGGTTGGAGCCTCTAGCTTGCGGTCCAGGGAAATGATTCTTATGGGTTTTCCCTCTTCAGTCCTTCTCATAGGGACGGTCCTGTCTATGGGGGGCATCTGTTTAAGCAGCGGAACAAAGTTGTCGTAGTTTTCTTGCACTTGGTCTCTTATCTGGCCTATGAGGTCCTGGAACAATTGAGCTAGTCTTTTCTCCTTTCCCTCACCCTTTAATTTACCCATAAATCGATATTCCATTAGCCCCACGGTCATGAGAGGAAGGATCCTGTAAACCATGATTCCAGCAGAACTGGGTTGATTAAACAGGAGTCCCTTTTTTGCTAGGCTGCTGGTGAGTTGCTGGATCTTATCCTCCTCAAGACCACTTGAAGTCTTAAGTTCCTCTAAGGTTTGGGAGGGCTTGTCGCGGAATGCCCATATGAGGTCAAGCTCCCCTTCGTTGTCTTCAATTACTTCTTTGATTATGCCCATAGTCAGGTCATTTACAGGGAACGGAATGATTCCCTGTTTACAGATTACACTGGCAGCTTTGCGGTATTTTTCCTCGAGGGCTACGTTTTCCATGGTTTGTTCATCCTCCCGAACTCAGTATTTTCTCTGCCTTGCTCGATGATCATATCTAGCGTATTTTACTCAATAGTTCCATAGATTTTCTGCATAGGGGCTTGTTTTGGTGGCATTTGAGTGAGAAGTATCGTACAAAGTGAGCAAATAGTACGAAGGAGGGAGACAATGGATCTGGCCACAATACGGAAGGATGCTGAAGATATCTTCTTGAGCTGTCTAAGGGCGGTTGACCCTTCCGAGGCCGTCAAAAGGGCGTTGGAGGTGAAGGGCAACGTATTGATAGTCAAGAATCATAAAGCTGGCCAACAGGAAATCGACCTTGAATCTTATGAGCACATTTACGTGGTGGGTGGGGGCAAGGCAACCGCTCCCATGGCCGAGGCGGTGGAAGAGTTGTTGGGTGATAGGATAACTGCCGGGCTCATAAACGTTAAGTATGGCTTTGGGCTTCCCTTGAAGTACATCGAGGTTCGCGAGGCAGGACATCCTCTCCCGGATGAAAAGGGCCTAAATGGGACCAAAAGGATTGTGGGGATCCTGAGGCAGGCGGGCGAAAAGGATCTAGTATTGTCCCTGATATCGGGCGGAGGCTCTGCACTCTTACCATTGCCAGCGGACGATATTACCCTGGAAGAAAAACAGCAGGTGACAGAGGCACTGCTTGAATGTGGAGCCAGCATCGATGAGATTAACGCAGTGCGAAAGCACATATCACTGTCAAAGGGGGGGCAGATGGCCCGGGCTGCATATCCAGCCACTACCATTAACCTCATGCTCTCAGATGTGGTGGGGGACAGAATGGACGTGATAGCTTCGGGTCCGTTCGTTCCTGACAGTTCCACTTTTCTCACAGCCCGGCAAGTCTTCGAAAAATATAAGGTGAAGGATATATCATCAACGGTAAGGTCATATATCAAGAAAGGAATTAAGGGCGAGGTGCCTGAAACCCCGAAGCAGGAAGACCCCGTGTTCAAGAAGGTAACCAACATCATAGTGGGGAGCAACATCATAGCACTCAAAGCAGCA
>JALVSJ010000342.1:1414-4409 GCA_027024445.1 Desulfobacterales bacterium | reverse complement strand
GTCATGTACCCTTTGCGCAAAAGAGAGCGATGGGCGTGGAAATCGGTGTTGGCCGGACTGATTGTCTGGTTTGTGCTCGACACCTCCCTCTCACTGTTTCATAGGGTCTATTTCAATGCTGCACTCAACCTGTTGATATTTATCCTAGCCCTGATGCCACTTTGGTTCATAAGAAAATCTTTTACATAAATGAGCACACATCTGTCCAAAATCGGTTTTCTAACGATGGAAGGGGAACGGGATGTTCCCAGAGCGGCGTCATCAGGCACTAAATTTCCTTCATATGTCATTCCCGCGCAGGCGGGAATCCATGAAACTCTGTGGCTTATAGACTCCTGCTTCCGCAGGAGTGACGAAATACGTGGCCCGGTATATTTTTAGTGCCTGATCCGCAGCGCTTGCCCGCCAGAATTATGGCGGGAGATGAGCCACGGAGGGCGTAGCGAACGTAGCGAAGGGAATGTGCCGTTTCCCTGCCAAAGTAAATGCCAATACGAAACCTAATTTTTGAAGTATGATACTGATCCAATAACCTGTTGATATTAATAGGCTCACTTCTTAGGGCTAAGTAAATTTTGGGCACCAGTGAAATGAGCATTCATTTAGAGGGTATGGTTAACTTTTGGCCCGGATGCAACGTTGTCTTCAAAGTGATGCCGTTGGCAAGGCATATGCTCTTGGCCTTGACACCATAGCGCGAGGCAATGCCATAGAGGGTGTCACCCCTGCGCACCACATGGATCTTGATGCCCCTTGCTTTACTCCTGGTTGTGGCTGTAGTTTTCTTGGGACCGCGTGCGCTCCGGCTCAGTTTGTCCATCCTGGCTGAAAGGGAGTCTATACTGGTTTCCACCCCGCCAAGCTGACTTTGCAATTTTTCGATCCTTGCTGGCAGTTTAGCTATGGCTTTAGTGGTCTTTTCAATCTCTGAAATGCGATTCTCCATTTGCTGCAGTCTAGCTTCGAGGGCCTTCTCATATGCCTTATTATTATTCGATTGCTTCCCGGTGTGCAGTGCCAAGACCAACACCACGATGGCAGCCCCAATGACCGCTACGATCCACAGGCCATAACGTTTGGGGTCTGAGCCCGGCTGCTCCCGTTTTGAGGCCTTCCTTTCTTCCCACTCATAGCCCAGTTCCCTGGCGACCTCCTCCATTAGTTCCTGGACGTGTTCGTGCTTGTCCCTGTCCATATCAACCCCCATTCATTGCTGTCCAAGATCGGCGTAGGTTCAAGAAGGCATCAGGCATTAGGCCCTAGGCGTCAGGCATTGGGGAGAAGGGCAAACATGTTTTTGTCCAAAGCCCAAAGCCTAAAGCCCATGGCCTATGTTACACACCGTTCCCCTACCTATCATTAACAAGCCGATTTTGGACAGCCATGATCAATGATATTAGCCCAGATTATGCGCGAAGGCCAGTCGAATCAATTTAAGACAATGAAATGTTCCCCCCTGTAAGGAGTCAGATGCAGTCTGAAAAGGATCTTCCGACGGCGCATCGAACGTAGCAAAACGATGTCCTATTCCCTTTCATCAAACCGGTGACGCCAGAAAAGTGTTACGCATTGCTCCACAAGGCAATTTGAATATTGGCGCATAATCTGGGATTAGAAAAATGCAATGACTAGGGGCGCGTGTCAAGGGAAAAGGGAGAAGGACAAGCGGGTTGATAAGAGAGAAAATGTGCAGTAATTATTTACCCGGTTAGCGGAGTAGGAGGGAAGGGAGAGCAAAGTGCGTATTTCGCTGATAGGTATGGCAGGAGCAGGCAAGAGCTATTGGGCCAGGAAGCTGGAAGAGCACGGTTTTACAAGATTTTGCTGTGATGAGATGATAGCGCGCAGGCTCGCACCTGAGCTTGACCGAATGGGACCCGGACGTAAGAGCGTTGCCGATTGGATGGGGTTTCCCCATGAGGCGCGTTATAAAGAACGGGAGCGCAGGTACCTGGAACTGGAGCAGGAAGTGGTAAAGGAAATAGTTTTGTATTTGGACAGGGAGGCACGGGAGGATAAGTGTGATGTGGTAGTGGATACCACGGGCAGTTTTATGTACATTGATGAAAAAGTTATCCAGCGCCTCCGTGACCTGACACTGGTAGTGCTTCTGGCAACGCCAGAGGAAATTCAGCAAAAGCTCTTGAATGACTATATCAGGAATCCTCATCCCATGGTGTGGAGAGATATATTCGAGAAAAGACCTGATGAGACACCCATGGAGGCCATGGCAAGGTGCTATCCGACACTATTTGCCTCTCGCAAAGCTGTCTATGAGAAGTATGCCCATATATGCCTGGATTACTATGAGTTGAGGAAAGAAGGATTTGGTCCAATGGAGTTTCTAGAGAAAATCCGCTCAGTACGCTGTCCTGGTATAAAGGGAAAATATTGGGGCTAGAGCTTGCCCGACACGGGGACTGGAATTGGAAGGAGGTGAACATAGCCGTGCTTAGAGTAAAGAGATTGTTGGTTTTCTGCAGTGTGCTTTTTCTGGTGGGCTTGCTCAATGCTGGGTGTGGAACTGTATATAAAGTGGCAGTGGACAAGAGGTCCCTAGGCGTGCAGGTTGATGACGAGGAGATTACAATGGAGATCCGCAGGAAGTTCATCGACGACAAACAAATCAAGCTCTTTGACATCTCGGTTTACTGCTATGAAGGGCACGTTTATCTCGTGGGAGAATACGGAGAAAAGGCAGAGAAAGAGCGTGCTATAAAGTATGCGAAGGCTACTAGGGGTGTCAAAGCGGTGACTTCCTTTTTCCTTCCCAAGAAAAAAGAGCAGAGATGCGGGACAATGGACAATATCAAGCTTGCAGCATATATCAAGGCCCGTCTGATAAAAGATGCGCATATATCTTCAACCAGGATAGAAGTGAAGGCCATACAATGTAACGTGGTGTTGCTAGGGATGGTGGGATCTCAAGATGAGATCAGAAGGGCCGTGGCCCACGTCAGATCAGTCAAAGGGGTTCGTAAGGTCATCTCTTATC
>JALVSJ010000342.1:0-1404 GCA_027024445.1 Desulfobacterales bacterium | reverse complement strand
TCAAATACAGATCCTATTAGCAAATTATGTCTGTAATAAGCAGCAACACTGGAGCCTGATATTGGCAAGCCGTCATTGAGGTACACCTCTGTTATCTTGTCATTACTCTGCTCGGCCACTTTTATCATCATTACCTGGGACGGCGAATGGACGTGGGGATCCTTTGCGTACTTAACGAAGGTAAGTAGCTTAGGGTGGCAACCTACCCAGAGTCTGCCCTGGGCGTCCACTTCGATATTGTCAGGAGCCGTCTTGAGCTTGATCTGTTTTGTCCATGTCAGTGATCCTGTCGCCCTGTCCCTGCGATAGACTTCAATCGCCCTTCCGGTGGTAGATGCCACATAAACGGTATCCCCTTTGGAATTAATGTTTATGCCATTTGCGTATTTCAGCCCGCTAATGACCTTCTTGAATCTGCTGCCGTCAAAATAAAGCACATAGGAACGGGCAAGCTGAAGATAGTCTTCAAGCATCTTGCCGGATTTGGACGCGCTGCCATGATCATTTGTCACATAAAATTGCATTGGTCCAATGGGAAGTACGTCATTAGGGCTAATCATCAGTGGCCCGGAGACTGTCTTAAGATGAACGAGCTTATCTCCCTCGAGCTTGAAGATCTCAATATACTGTTTGCCGCCTGCGTGATTTACAACAAAGAGGAGGCGGGTGTTGTCTTTCCCAATATAAAGTCCGATACCATGGGGATGAAATTCTCTGGTAAAATCGCGGGTCAAATTTATCAAGCGAGGCGGGGTCGATAAAAGGTTATAGGCAAATATAGCCCCTTGTTTTCCCTTTTTCCCACTAAACCAGGGTCTGCGGTCATCGGAGGAGATGAAGGCCATACCGGTTTCAGGGTCTATGGTTATATCCTCTGAACTCTGAAGCCCCGGGACAATTTGACATGGGCCAGGCGAATGTGGCCTGAGCGTCTTGAACTGTCCAGCATCGCGGTATGTCTTTAAGACAAATACTGCTAGTGCGAGCACCACAGCTAGTAAAATAATGATAACGTTCCTCAAAATCTTCATCTCTTCCCCCTCCTTACCTCCTGTCTCCTGACTTCTGACTCCTGCCTCCTGGTCAATCACAGCTTAGGCTCTTTCCTCGTCTCATAGGCGAGCGTCCAGGGTTTAGTGGTTAGCTCTGCCGGGTGTTCAATAACGCGCATTTGTTTCCACTTTCCTTGCTTGTATCTCAGCATGAATGCCAAACCAAGCACACAAATGTATAGGGTCAGGATTGTCCACATCACGTAGATATTGGCGTGAAAAGTGTTAGCGGCAAGGTAGCTTGGAATCATCATAACTGTTGGGCTTAAGATAGCGATCGTCCACATGATGAATCGGGTATCTCCCGCTCCCTTTATAGCGCCTGAAAAGATAAGGTTGAGGGAGTCAAAGA
>JALVSJ010000341.1 GCA_027024445.1 Desulfobacterales bacterium | reverse complement strand
TTGCCATGACTTACTCGCTAATAGTTACCGACCGGCCCCTTGATGATGAATATGAGAGAAATACCATGATTTGGAAGATCATGGGTATCATTTCTGATTGTCTTGACCTGCCTGATTTCAGAGAACTTAGACGCTACCTTGGCCCTTTTCCCGACGATCAAAGACTGTATCAATTGAGCAAGTACATAGCATCATGTTTTGACCAGTATGTGGTCTTCAGGCCGGAAATGATCCTTGGCTGGGAGGAAGGCCGCGGAAAACACTGGCAGGCAGCACTATGGAGAAAACTGACTCAGGGCCGGGAGCCCATCCACAAGGCAAGGGCCAGGAAGGTGTTGCTCAAGGAAATACTGGCTGGCAGGACAGCAGACCCAGTCCTTCCTGAGCGGGTATCGATCTTTGGCATATCATCTCTTCCTCCCTATCACATAAGCATAATGGCGGCCTTGTCGAAACTGACCAATGTTCACTTCTTTGTAATGAACCCGTGCAGCCAGTACTGGTTCGATATTGTAAGCGAACGGAAGGTAGAGATGGTCATCAAGGAAGGAGGGCTGGATTATGGATTGGCGGAAAAGCTCCACCTTGAGACTGGCAATGGGCTTCTAGCATCCATGGGTCACCTGGGCAAGGACTTTATTTCCCTTCTCATGGACCTTGACCCAGTGGAAGATGGCTCTTTTCATGACCCGGGCTGCGACACCATGCTCCACGCGGTCCAATCAGACATACTCAATCTAACGGAGTCAGGTGTAGAGCGCCGGGAGCCAATTAGCATAAGGGAGGAAGATTCAAGCATATCCATTCATTCATGCCACAGTCCGCTGAGGGAGATGGAGGTACTTTACGACAGGCTCCTTGATATTTTCAATGAGAGTCCGGACATCGCTCCCAAGGACATTGTGGTCATGGCCCCTGATATCACGCAATATGCACCTTTTATCGATGCTGTTTTTGGCAGCAAGAGTGCGGATCCCAGGGCCATACCTTACAGTATCGCAGATCGCGGGTACATGGCATCAGGAGAGCTTGCTCCGGCCCTTTTTCACCTGTTTGATCTGGTGGAAAGCAGATTCACTGCCAATTCTATACTCTCATTCCTTGAAAGAGGGCCCGTAAAGAAAAGGTTTTCCTTATCTGATAAGGATGTTATGGCCATCAGGGCATGGATCGCAGATACAAGGGTCCACTGGGGTGCTGACGAAGCCATGAAGGAGGACCTCGGCCTGCCTCCGATCAAAGAAAATACCTGGGCAGCAGCGCTGGAGAGGCTGCTTCTGGGCTATGCGCTCCCTGGCCAGGGAAAGGAGCTTTTCAAGGGAATTCTTCCCTATGATAATGTGGAAGGGGAAAGTGCCATCGTCCTGGGTCGTCTGGCCTCGTTTATCAGTTCTCTGGTGCAAACTATCTCTATTCTCACCACCCCCGCTTCGCCACACATCTGGGCTGAGAGGCTTTCAAGGGCTCTTGAGGAGTTTTTCCTCTTGGATGAGGCCTCGGAGCACGAATTTCAGGCCCTTCGCAGTGCGCTGGCTGACTTGCAGTCTGGCGCACTTAAGGCAGGATATAAGCAAAAGGTTTCTTTTCGTGTCATAAAAGAATATCTAAAGGCCAGGATTGACGAGGCAGGCCTTGCCGGGGGGTTCTTGAGCAAAGGCGTCACATTTTGTTCGATTCTTCCTATGAGGAGTATACCGTTCAAGGTCGTATGTCTTGTGGGTATGAACCATGATGCCTATCCGCGCCACTCCAGGGAACTTGCCTTTGACCTTATGGCTGCCAGGCCAAGGAAAGGTGACCGCTCCAAAAGAAACGATGACAGGTATCTTTTCCTGGAGTCGATCCTGTCGGCGAGAAAGTATTTTGTAGTGACCTATGTGGGGCAGAGCGAGGCTGATAATTCTTCTATCCCCCCTTCACCTCTTGTAAGTGAGTTGATAGATTATCTCGAGCGAAACTTTGACTGCACGGATGGCAAGGTAAGAGACAGGGTCTTGATCAAGCATCGGCTGAGGCCCTTCAACTTTTCCTACTTTCACCCTGAATCGAACCTCTACACGTATTTTGATGAAAATCTAGAAGCCGCCCGGCTCCATGCGAGCCCTGAAAAGGCGCCCCGTGAATTTTTCAAGGAGCCATTGCCACTGTCGCCCGGGGACATGGATGAGATCTCGATAAAAGATCTGGAAAGTTTCCTCGCCAATCCTGCCAGGTTCATCTTAAGGCGCAGGCTGAAGATCAATCTGCGAGACGAGGTGGCTGTGCCGCCGGATCAGGAGCCGCCGCTATTGAGGGGACTAGAGGCATACTGGGCTGGTGAACGTATTGTGAGGGGCCGACTATCAGTAGATGGAATTCATGATTTGCCCTCCTTGTTGAAGGCCGAGGGTCTGTTACCCCACGGCAATGTAGGTGTCGTTGAGTTGGAAAGGCGATTTGAAGAGATGGAGGGCTTTTGCAGAGCCATCGGTGAGCTTATGGCAGGGGCGGAGCCCAGGTGGCTGGATATAGACACAACTGTGCAGGGCCACAGGATATACGGTCGCGTAGGAGAGATGTACGGAAGCAATATCGTCCATTACAGATATGCAAAGCTTAGGGCGCAGGACTACCTTAGGCTGTGGCTCCATCATTTGCTTGCGTGCCTCGAGGAGGAAGATTCGGCAGTTACGCGCAGTTATCTCTGCGGAAAAGACTGGTGGTGGGCTTTCAAGGGTGTTGAAAACCCCCACGAGTACCTGGACATGCTCATGGATTTGTACATCCGGGGTGTGACAGCGCCCGTTAAATTCTTTCCCGAGTCCTCCTTTGCCTACGCTAGGAAGGCAACAGCCAAGGCAGGGTCTGATACCCAGGCCATGAGGTCTGCCAGAGAGACCTGGGTTGGGTCAAGATACAACCGTGGGGAGAAAGAAGACGGGTATCTGAAACTTTGTTTTGGTGAGGGTGACCCATTGGATGAAGAATTCGTGGAGATTTCCATGAGGGTGTTTTCGCCATTGCTTGCACATATGGAAAAGGTGTGAGTGTATTAATGGTATCTTGTCAACATATAGAGCTTGATCCGGCAACCTGTCCACTTGAGGGGACAAATTTGATCGAGGCAAGTGCGGGCACAGGTAAGACCCACACAATAGGATCTCTTGTGCTCAGGCTGCTGCTGGAAAAGGCTCTGGATATTAGCCAGATCCTGGTGGTGACATTTACGGAGGCAGCAACCGAAGAACTGAGGGAGAGGATACGGGCTCGATTAAAAGATGCCTTTGATGCTTTTGCCGACACACGGGGTTCACGGGACGAGTTTATCGACGCCCTTATCAAGAAGGGAACCATCGCCCGAAATACAGCATGCTTCTTACTGCAAGAGGCCATCAGACGGTTTGATGAGGCTGCCATTTATACAATCCATGGCCTTTGCGCACGTATCTTAACTGATCATGCCTTTGAAATGGGCCAGGTCTTTGATGCTCAGCTTATCACAGAGGAAACCCATCTTCTTGAAAAGCTGGCATATGATTTCTGGCGAAAAAACGTCTATCCTGCTCACCCTGGGTTTGTGGGGGTGGCGCTGGACAAGAAGTTTTTGCCTTCTGAGCTTGTGGGACTGCTAGGGGATATCATGAAGTGGCCGGGTCTCAAGATCCTGCCAGAGGACACGCCCGGGGGGCTACCAGACCTCGGGCCCCTTGAGGCCAAGTTCATGGAGATGAAAAAGGCCTGGCCCATGTGGCGCGAGGAAATACGTAGGATCCTTATGAGCCCCGACCTGAAGGCCAATAGATATGGCTCGCTGAGCAAAGACAGGGGCAGGCCTAGCAAGCGAGAGGATATGATCACGCTGATGTTCGGTCAAATGGATCAGTGGATAGCCAGACAGTGGCCGCTGCTACCCCTGTTCAGACATTTTGAAAAGTTTACTGCCCGGTA
Source organism: Desulfobacterales bacterium (assembly GCA_027024445.1). Taxonomy (GTDB): domain Bacteria; phylum Desulfobacterota; class DSM-4660; order Desulfatiglandales; family Desulfatiglandaceae; genus B111-G9. The sequence goes on along the minus strand of JALVSJ010000341.1, from coordinate 492 downwards.
TCTTTCGGAGTCCGTCAAGAAAGGGAAGGACTTGCAGGGAAATCCGTTTTTTGAGTTGGCAGACGAGGTATATGAACTGTTCAACAGGACCCAGGAGCAAATAGGCGCCTACCTGGTGGGCCTGAGGGCAGAATTTGGCCGTGTTGCACTTGAAGAATTAAAGAAGGAAAAGAGACACAACAATGTCAGGGGATACCAGGATTTGATACTGGAGACCGTGGAAGCGTTACGGGGCAGGGGTGCGGGGCGAATCGTCGCATCATTGCGCAGACGGTATAAGGCGGCCCTGATCGATGAGTTCCACGATACTGACTCTTTGCAGTACTTCATATTTACTTCAGTTTTTGGCACTGGCTCCAGGCCCCTGCTGCTGGTGGGGGATCCAAAACAGGCAATATATGCATTTCGAGGCGCAGACATATTTGCGTATCTACGGGCCACATCCGAGGTTCAGAGAAAGTACACGCTAACGACCAACTGGCGTTCTCATCC
>JALVSJ010000340.1 GCA_027024445.1 Desulfobacterales bacterium | reverse complement strand
TTCCTTTCTTTTCTTACCCTCAAATACTCGGTCTCCTTTTTGAAAAATGGAAGGAACTATTACGGTTGGGAACTCCCCTGGCTGGCCTCCAAATTTGATGCCACCAACATCACATATCTTTTGTTCCGTGGAAAATCTAAACATATTACACTCCTTCCCTGTTGATTTCGCACTACAGGCTCAAATGCCTCTTTATGATTTCTTCGTCTTTCATAATCTCTTCAGAACTCACTATAGCTTGAATCTTACTCTTTGTTCCCATCAAATAATGCTTCTTGGCGAGCTGAAGTGCGATCCTAAAGTTTTGCTCCACCAAAAGGAGGGTCAGCTCACTCTCCTTGAACAGCCTTCTTACTATCTGGACTACTGTCTTTACCAATAGAGGCGAGAGGCCCTGAGAAGGTTCATCCAAAAGCATAATCTTTGGATTTCCCATGAGGGCCCTTGCAATGCACAGCATCTGTTGCTCTCCACCGCTCAGTGTAGTCCCATCCTGTCTGCGGCGAGATGAAAGGACGGGAAAATACCCATACACCCTATCAATAGTCCAAGCATCAGCTCTATCAGAAGGTCTCTCTGCTAAGATAAGATTCTCCTCTACCGTTAGATCAGGAAAGATATGCCTCTCTGCCGGTACATATGCGACTCCCCTACGGGCTATTTTGTGAGGAGGCAACTTCGTGGTCTCTTCTCCTTCGATTAATATCCTGCCTGAACGGGGGGGCGTAAGACCCATAATGGTTCTTAAGGTCGTGGTTTTTCCAACGCCGTTGCGTCCCAGAATGCAAACAGCACCCCCCTTTTCAACGCTAAGGCTCAATCCCTGAATTATATGGCTGCCGCCTATGTAAGTATCAATATTCTCTACTCTTAGCATACTAGTCTTCTTTACCCAAATAAGCTTCTTTGACCGTATCGTTCTCCCTGATTGAGTCAGGAGGACCCTCAGCTACGACAACACCCTGGTGGAGGACCGTTATGATATCGGAAATATTCATTACCATATCCACATCATGCTCAACCAAGACGACTGCTATGTCCTGAGCGAGGCCTTTAATGAGTACCGCGACCCTTTCGGTCTCTGCGGGGGACATTCCGGCAGTGGGTTCGTCCAGAAAGAGGACTTCGGGATTACCTGCAAGTGCTATTCCCACTTCCAGGAGTCTCTGGTCGCCATGGGCCAGGTTTTTTGCAATGACATCAGCTTTGTCTGCCATTTGGATTCTTTCTAGGATACGCCATGTTTGGTCATTGACGTCTTTAAGAGACCGCTTACTGGATAATATTCTCAATGATCCTCCCAAATGCGCCTGTTTTGCAATGCGGACATTTTCGAACACTGTGAGCCCGGGAAAAATACTGTTGATTTGAAAGGTCCTAGAAATCCCCAGTTTTACTCTTTGATCAACAGGTTTCCTGGTGATATCTTCTCCCTTAAATATGACCGAACCACTGGTCGCGGGCAATCTACCGGTTATAACGTTGATAAGGGTTGTTTTGCCTGCGCCATTCGGGCCGATTATGGAGCGGACTTGCTTTGCCATTATCTCAACATTGGCATGATCAACTGCCCATACACCACCAAACTGCTTGCATAACTCCTTTGTGTAAAGAATGGCTGTCATCTTTTTGTGAGCGTTTATCCTTTCTTAATTACTGCGTTGAGCCCTGCGATACCCTTTGGGAGAAAAATAACCAGGAGCATGACAATCAGGCCCACGAAGAGCTCCCAGTGCTCTGTCATAGTACTGATATAGTCCTGCATATATATGAAAACGCCAGCACCAATCAGCGGCCCCCACAAGGTGCCCATTCCGCCTAAAAGCACCATCATGAGGACAGCAGCGCCTGCAAATGCATCCATAGTGGTCGGGCCAATGTAGCCTCGATAAAGAATGAAAAGACTTCCAGCAACGGCCGCTAATATGCAAGCTAGCATCCAGCCGAGAAGTTTGTACCTGTGAACGTTGTAGCCTACAAAAGACGCCCTTTCCTCATTTTCACGTATTGCCTGTAATACTGCCCCGAAAGGGGAATTCATTATTCTCCGCGTGAGAAGAAAACAGATTAAAACTACAGCTAATGAGAATAAATACATGACCGTTGGGTTACCCGAATTGCCGATGTTTACGCCGAATATGTTTATATCGGGATGGGGGACACCCATCAGACCATCATCACCACCTGTAAGGTTGTACCATTTCCAAACAACGGTGAAATACATCATACCGAAGGCAAGAGTTAGGAGAGCAAAAGCAAGGCCACCTGTTCTAACCTGGATCCATCCAACGGGTAAGGCCACAAGGGCCACGAAGACAATGCCAAAAAGAATTCCAAGCCAAAGAGAATGTGGCATCAGGTGTTTTAGAAACAGACCGGTTGCGTATGCGGCCAGCCCTAAATAAGAAGTATGCATAAAAGATAGGAGTCCGGTGTAACCAAGAAGCACATCAAGACTCATGGCCAGTAAGCCGAAGATGAGCATTTCATTTACCAGCCGAACGTAGAATTGATTTGGCAAGATGAACGGCAGAGAAACCAGTACCGCCAACAATAAGAAAGCTAAGATTATTCTAATGGGATGTTTTGCCATAAAGCTCATGATGATATTTGCAGATTCCTCAAGTGTTTATTCAAATTTACCCTCGCCAAGAATTCCTCGCGGCATGAACGCTAGTATTACGGCCATCAACATGTAGACGATGACCATAGCAAAATCTGTTATGAAAAACTCTGCGAGTGTCTGTACCGTCCCAATGAGCAATGCCGATATAACGGCACCTCGCAAGCTACCCAAGCCCCCTACGACGATAACAACGAACGAACTTATCAACATCTCATGTCCCATTATCGGATATACGGTGAAAAGTGGGCCAGCCACTATGCCTGCTACGCCAGCAAGGACACATCCTAGTACAAAGGCAGCAATCTGCACACTGGTCATATTTATGCCGAGGGCTGAGACCATTTCGGGTATGCTGCTGGCAGCCCTCATTGTAATCCCGAACTTGGTTTTTTCGATGACAAGCATGAGTGCTATCATGACGGCAGCAATTAGAAATAGGGAGGCAAGGCGGAACACGGGGTAGTTGATACCAGGACCCAAAACAACCGTTTGAGTTAAGAAAGATGGTAGTTTGATAAATCTGGTTTCCGTGCCCCAAACATACTTTATCACCCCATCCAAAAAAAACATCAGGCCATATGTTAAGATAAGTGTGTAGACGATGGGGCGTCCCCTCACGGGGGCTATGACAGTCCTTTCTAAAATAAGGCCTGCCGCTCCCACAATTATGGGAGCAATAACCAGGGCTACAAAAAAATTCATGCCTGATTGGACAAGTGTATAGCCCAGATATGCACCGAGGGCATAAAGAGAACCATGTGCCAAATTCATAACGCGACTTAGGCCATAGATTATGTTCAGCCCAATCGCCACAATCAAAAACACGCCACCCAGGACTAAGCTATTTAGTATGATGTCTGCTGCTGAGCTAATTGTGGCATGCATTCAATGATCTCCGGCAAAATAGTGGTCTTACGGTGGGGCGAACAAGCGCCCCACCAGTTTCACAGCTTTAGTCAAACAAAGACTTGATTTACTCTGGCGGCCCAAGTTCCGCAGCATTGAAAGTGTGAATAACCTTCATGTACATTTTAGCGCCATAAGGGTTGGATGGAGCAACGCGGGTTTCAGTCCAAATGGCGTCGTTCCTCATGCAATTGTCTTTAGGAGAAATGTATACAATACCATAAGGGCCAAGGTAGGCTACGCCCCTGAGTGCACTTGATATCTTGTCAGGATCTGTACTACCGGCCCTCTCAATTCCCCTAAATAGATTCATTGCTCCGACATAGGCGTGACAGGCTGCATCAGAGGGAATCGCGTGGTACATTTCGTAATATCTCTTTTCCCAGGCATTGGAGATGGGGTTATCAACATCCCAGCACCAGTCTGAGGTTCCGTAAATTCCTGCTCCATTGACTCCAGCAGCTTCTAACTCGGTCACACCCGGGGCGGCCCCAGAGACGATTTTGCAGGTCTTCTGCAGACCGAATTCGGAGGCCTGTTTGACGAAGACTGGTATTACCGTGGTAATAAGAGCAATGTAGATGCCATCTACTCCTGATGCCTTTATCTTGCTGATATAAGTGGACCAGTCTGTAGTCTTTATAGGGGCCTTATCATAGTTGGGATTGTAAACCTTTATCCCATATTTCTTGGCAAGAGCGACGAAGCGGTTTCCAGCATCATGTCCCCATGCATAGTCGTGAACCAGGACATAATAGGTCCGATTTCTAAGTTCAGGGGTTGCAAGGATGCCTTTCACATTCCCAATGGCTGTTTGATCATTTGCCAGTTGACCAGATCTGAACACATACTTATGTAATCCGTAGAACTTAGTGGTCATTACGTGTGTGCTGAGGAAGGGAAC
>JALVSJ010000339.1 GCA_027024445.1 Desulfobacterales bacterium | reverse complement strand
ACCTCATCAAAGTGCTCCTTTATGCACAAAGCACAATAGCCAAGTGTGGCGGATATAATGGGTGATTCCCTATGGCAGAGCTGACAGGTTCCCATCTGGCCTGTGAAGAGGAAAAATGAGGCACCATGGTAAGAATCAAATGTTGGGCATTGTAATATGCGCTGTTAGGCCATGTCAAAAATAAACGCAACGGCGCAAAGTCTATGCTGGATAGACACGGCAGATTGTAAAAGACTTCCTTTCGATTGTTTGGTTACGGAGTAATATACCTTGACATAAAGAGGGTTTTTTGTTATTGTGCAAAAGTTCACTAATAAATTATATTGAGACAGTTAAACGAATTTAAACTATATTTAAAACACTATAGCTTGCTAGGCAGAAAGGGTGGATATGTTTGGAATTCTCAAGAAAAGGTCAAAGAAAGGTAAGGCAAAAGCTTGGGATGGATACGGGGAAGAGGGTCTCGGCCCAGTTGATTCAGGGACTCCTGGGGTCTTTGAGCAGACGGGTCAAGGGCCTGATATGAAAGCCAAAAAAGTGCTTGTGGTAGGAAAGGAGGAGGTTTTTGAGAAGCTTGTGGTGGAGTACGCTCTGGGACTGGCCGAGAGGATGGGCTATGAGATCGTCGCACTGAATATCTTGCCGCTTCCAACGGACTCCCCTAAACTTGCTCCTTATTGCAGCCTTATAAGCGATGATTTCAAGAATAAGTGTGAAGAAAGCGTGTCGCATTTTTACGAGCTTTGCAAGGAAAAGGGGATAGGGTTCGAGCATCTGGTCAAGACCGGAGACCCTGAGCAGTGTATTAAAGATGTTCACAGAGAGATAGACAGCATTGAGTTCGTTATCTGTGATCCCGAGGTCTGCCCCAGCATGGCGGGGGAGGTGGAAGGAGGGGTTATACCGGTATTTTGTCTGGCAAATACATGAGAAGCTGTTAGCTGTCAGCCTTCAGCTCTCAGCCGTCAGCAAGCTCGGGGGGGAACCATAGAGAAGGAGGAAGTTGAGTGGATACGCATTTCCTGTTCGGTCTAGCATTGATTCTGTGCTGCTTTGCCCTGTGTTTCTTTTTTCGAAAGGAAAATAAGAAGTAGAAGGCGGCCGAGCAAAGACAGTGTCTGTGTGGGGAGCGCTTATTTAACGATAAATGTCTTTTCTATGAGCTACTTTCACAATACAGACAACAAATTCTTTATCGTCCACTGAGTAAACGATGCGGTATCGTCCCTGCCGGAGACGATACGTGGCCCCCTTACCGGCTAGTTTTTCGCAGCCTGGTGGGCGCGGATTTTCCTCAAGCCTCTTGATCCGATTGAGGATTCTTTCCGTATCCTTAGTCGGGATACTAGCTAAATCCTTTTGGACAGAGACTTTGAAAAATACCTTATAATTGGCCATCCCGTTTTAGCCTCTTTATCATTTCTTCGTAGCTAATCAAGGGCTCATGGGCTCTTTCCTCAAATGCTGCGAGATCCTCCACATCCTCGGCCAAGGCTTCCTTGACAGCCTCGTTTACGAGGTCAGATATCGAACGGGATGTTTCAATGGACTTGAGCTTTAAGGCCTTGTGAATCAGCGGGTCAAAGTAGATCGTAGCCCGTTTTGTCGAAGTTCTCACAGAATCACCCCCTTTCCCACTAAGCATAACGTTATAACGTTAAAACGTCAAGGGTTAAGAGAAAGGGGTATCACAATTACATTTTGCTTAGCCCACTCCATAGAAGAAATAGATCACTGTGAGCATTACCACAAGGAAGATAACGGTCATTATGGCTCCGGCCTTTGTGTAATCTACTGTACGGTACCCCCCTGGTCGCATAATCAGGGCATTGACCTGATGGGTAGGGAGTACAAACGTATTGGAGGCCGACAGCCCCACTACGAGAGCCGCCATCCTGGGGTCTCCTCCAGCCATAACTGCCATGTTCATGCAGAGGGGCACAAGGAGGACCGTTGCACCCACATTGGAGATCACAAGTGTGAAAAACGAGGTCATGACCCCGACCACTGCTAGCAGTCCGATAGGGGAAACCTCGCCCACAATGTCAAGTACACCCTTAGCAATGAAAGCAGCGGTCCCGGTCTGCTCAAACGCGATGCCAAGGGGAATCAAACCGCCGAGTAAGAACACAGTCATCCAGTCGACGGACTGGTATGCCTCGTCCACAGAAAGAACGCCTGTGATGATCATGCCCAGCGCGCCCGACATGAGGGCCACAGAGAGGCGTACATCAAAAACTATGATCTGGGCCAGGGCAACCGTAAGCCACAAAACGGCCCACTTGGCCTTTTCTGGACGCAAAATTTCCCCTTCAAGGGGCGTGGCGAAAGTGAGGATCCTGGGTTGAGGTAAGCTTTTTATCCTATGGAAACGATCCCATGGCCCCTGGAGGAGAATGGTGTCACCCATTTTCAGCTTTATATGATTGATCCCTGCATAATATACCCTAGGTCCCTTGTTGATGGCCACTGGGTTTACCCCGAACCGCTCTTGGAATTTGATCTGTCCAAGAGTTTTACCAATCAATTCAGACCTTGGTGACACAACTGTCTCTACCAATCCAGCATTGGTCCTGGCAAACTCATCGGCGAAAAACTCAAGACCTGGCTTCAGCGTCCAGCCTTTGTCCTCAGCCAGCCTCTTCACTCTTTCGATCGCCCCCATTATTACGATATCGTCTCCAGGGGATATTCTATCGTCCTTGGACGCAGTCAGCTTCTTTTTTCCTGTTTTTGCGTTGCCAATCGCAACGACGGTGACAAGATAGTCTCTTCTTATCCCCAACTCTTCCAGCGTCTTTGGTCCGTTAAAATCGTCAGGAATATGGACCTCATAGGGTTGATCAAGGGCCTGGTAAGCCTCCACAAGCATAGCGGTAATGCCCTTGTCGGCTTCTCCCTTGCTGGCAGGGAGCACAAATTTTCCGAACAGCAAGAAGTAGAGCACAGCGCTGGACAACAGGCACACGCCTATGGGCGTCTGAGTGAATAGACCAAAAGGCTCTAGCTTTTTCCCTCCTAATACCAATAGATCGTTCAGGAGGATCGTAGGGCTTGCTCCCACAAGGGTGAGGGTTCCGCCAATAATGGCACAGAATCCCATGGGCATCAAAAGCCTAGATACCGGGATATCAAGACGCTTGGCAATTCTCTGTGCCGCGGGCAGAAATAGGGCAGCTGCCCCGATATTTTGCATCATGGAAGATATTATGCCCACAGTGGTTGATATGAGAGCCATGATTCGCTTTTCACTTCGCCCCCCTAATTTAATGATAGGTGCTGCGACTTTGTTCATGACACCAGTTTTGTCAAGGCCGGCACCTATTATTATTACCGCAATAATGGAAACTACAGCGTTGCTGCTGAGGCCCGAGAAGGCCTGCTGAGGGGTAACAAGACCAATCAGCGGAAGGAGTACCATCATTATGATTCCAACAACGTCCACACGTACCCACTCAAAGACAAAAAGCACTATGGCAAACAAGAGAACCAGAAGCGTGAGCCCCATATCCGCGGTCATGCGTTAACCTCCTGTTAATGGGCTATAGGAACCCAACATCGCCCGAGGGTGAACTTTGGGCAAAAAGGGCGAAGCGAAGTTACCAGATTGTGAAAAAAATTGCAAGACCAGAATGAAACACTTCCAACTGGGGTTTGGCAATGAAAGAAAAGGAGTGGCATTGTGTGGTTTTTCAAGTCTTAAGGATGGGTAAATCAGTCAATTAATAATGTCCGTGAGTGTGATGAAAAGGTCCCTGTCCCTGACAATTCCCACAAGAGTATCTTCTTCGTATACTGGAGCTGCGGAAATATTGTAACGGTAAAACAATTCGGCAGCCTCAAGCAATGAGGAGTCCACGTGCAGCGCGGCCGGGATCGGTTGCATAATATCGCGTACGGGAAGATTTGCGTTTTTGTTTATCCGGGCCTTTAAACCAAGTTGTGTTTCATCTTGAGACAGAGAATCGGCCTCAGCGAAGGCTACCGAGACGGCCTGCAACCTCAATTTTTCTCCGAAAGAACCGGTAATTTCAGGGATCAGGGCTTTAAGCACTGTTTGCAGATCGAGCATCTCAAGAAGCCTGCCTGTCTCATCCACCACAAAGACCAGACGGGCCCCTGCTTTGCCGCAGAATTTTCCCTTCGAATCACAATAGGCATTCTTTAGGTTGAGAACCACATCCATCAGGGTCGCCTCACGAGGTGCTATCGAATATTTCCTCGGCGGAACCATTATGTTTCGAATCATTTCTCCACCCGGATTCATGGAAGGGAAAGCAGTTGCTCAGTTAAGAGAGACCAGATCGCTGAGCCGCTGTTCACTATCATTGCCCAAATGGAGGGCAAAATCAAGAAAAGTGAATCTTTGCAAAACAATTGGGCCCGTCTTGCACAAATTCATTGGTCTTTGTCATATTTCATTGACGTCCATGAAGATT
>JALVSJ010000338.1:3570-4464 GCA_027024445.1 Desulfobacterales bacterium | reverse complement strand
TGGAATACCAGCGTGGCCCTGATGTCCCGGTCGAAGATACCGATACCTATCATTTCATCCAGGCGGCTCACGAACACCGCAGATATGTGCTCCTTGAACTGCTGCCGAAGGCCGGAATTTTGGTATAGATGGAAGATTGTGTTATCTTTTCATGCTCTGGTAAGCATAAGTTTTTGCTCCATGACATGGGCGTGGGGTGACACAAACTCAAGAGGCGGCGCAAGGTGGTTGCCTTATTTCTAGCTTTTTCTTCTTCTCTGGGGTGAGGGCCTTTTGAAGTTTCCAATCAGGGTCCTCAAACCCATCTTTTTTCTTAATAAGGAGCCACTCATTGCCTTTTTGCCCTCTTTTCAGCTTGGCCAGAGTAAACTCTCCTTTGAGCTTTTCCCCATTGAGCTTAAAAGAAATCTTGTCCGGTTTCTCCTCAATAAGCTCAAAGCTACCTTTGTCCCAGATCACGACCGGCCCGGCCCCGTAAGACCCTTCAGGTATTATCCCTTCAAAATCGCCATACTCCAGCGGGTGGTCTTCCACCTGTACTGCAAGTCGTTTATCCCTGGGATTCATGGAAGGGCCTTTGGGCACTGCCCAGGACCGGAGCACACCCCCCATTTCCAGCCGAAAATCATAATGGAGCCTAGATGAATGATGTTCATGGACCACAAAACGAGCCATCATTTTCCCATCGCCCTCCCACTTATCCCTTGAACATATTAACCCTACCATGATAGAAAATCGGGGTAAAGAAATTCAAAGAAGTTCAAGATACGGATAGGTCCTGCTATTAATCCTGATTGCAGATCTGTGCGTCTGAGAATCGCCAATCAGGCGTGGATCACTTTGCAAGGAGCTAGGGCTCAGGGCGGCACAGTAAAAAGCTCCAGGTGCAAGACG
>JALVSJ010000338.1:0-3560 GCA_027024445.1 Desulfobacterales bacterium | reverse complement strand
GCTACCTCGGTCACCGAGATGATGTTCTGTGGATCCAGCGAAAATTTGCTTCTTGGAGTGGCGTTTTGTCTGTCGGCATCTCCCGACAGACAAAAGATACAATCTCCTCTGCGAACTCTGCGGCTCTGTGGTGGTTATAAAAGTTTAAAGAACCAAACAACAAAACAAGAATTCAAACGCAGCGTCATGGGCTTACCACCAAATTCCCAATTCACTTATCCCTTGAACATACTAACCCTACCATGATAGAAAATCGGGGTAAAGGGATTCGGAAAGCTAGAAGATAGGCCTTGGAATGACAGCCGATAGATCTTTTGACGAAGCCGCCAAACTTAAAGCGAAAGGTACCCATGGTCATCGAGCAAGCAAAACAGGTTCTCAAAATAGAGGCCCACGGAATCCTGGGGCTTGTGGACAAGATAGGCCCTGAGTTCAAGCAAGCCGTAGATCTAATACTAAAGGCTAAGGGAAGAGTCATACTCACGGGCATGGGCAAATCAGGCCTTGTTGCCCGAAAAATAACGGCCACCTTAAATAGCACGGGTACCCCTTCCCTCTTTTTGCATCCAGCAGAGGCCATACATGGTGACCTTGGCATGGTGACACCTGATGACATAGTGCTTGCCATATCCAATAGTGGCAAGACAGCGGAGATAAATGCCATACTCCCCATACTGAAGAAAATGGGAGCAAAGATCATTTCTTTTACCGGCGACCCGGATTCACCCATGGCCATTGCCAGTGATATCGTCATAGATGTAGGCGTCGAGCGAGAGGCCTGTCCTCTTGGTCTCGCTCCAACTGCAAGCACCACGGCAGCGCTCGCAATGGGAGATGCTCTGGCTGTAGCTCTCATAAACAAGCGCAGATTCGGCAAAGAGGACTTCAGGAAGTTTCACCCGGGAGGTTCGCTTGGCGAAAGACTCGCTGTTAAGGTCAAGGAAATAATGCTCACTGATAACAACGTGCCCATGGTGGTCTCTGGCACTTTGGTGGCCCAGGCAATTGAAGAAATAAATAAGAAAAAGATAGGTGCGACTTTGGTAGTTGATTCCAAGAAGGCACTAAAAGGCATTGTAACTGATGGAGACCTTCGGCGAGCCCTTTTGCAACACAAGCAGATTCATGATCTCACTGTAGACAGTATCATGTCTTCCTCGCCCAGGACTATTGAAGAAAATCAGACAGCGGCAGAGGCCCTCGCCCTGATGGAATTATATGGAATTACCCATTTAGTGGTTGTAGACAGAAACAACAGGGTAAAAGGTATCGCACACCTTCACGACCTTCTGGGAAGGGAGGAATTCAGGCTCAATGGACTATCAGGATCCACCCCGAGGACTAATTGTTGATCTAGTTACCCCCATTGAAAGCGGGGATGGAATTGATATCGGGGGACTTCAAAGGCTGCTTGAAAAGGTGGGTGATCATGTCCATGGCATCTTGATCGCAAGCCCTTGGGCAGGACAGGGAAACACCCTCAACCTGAAGATGCGAAAGCAGCTTCTGGAAAGGACTATGTCCCTTTTGCCGCGGGCCCTTCCCCTTCTTGTGTGGATCACGGGAAATGATGAAGCAGATACAAGGCGCATTCTCATTGCCCTTCAAAAAATCTCGGAAAGCAGATTGTACGATGCGCCCATATACTGGGTGGATACACCCTTGCTCTACCACAGCAACAGAGGACTTCCGTCCCTGTATAGTGAGTTATTTCGCCTCGCTGAACGTCCGTTTATACTGGTCAATGACCCAGTGTCAGTGCCCAGGGTCCGAAGCTCCATCAAGCGGAAAAATATCCGCACTTCCATATTGAAGGAAATGGCGCAGATGGACTTCGTTATGGGCCTCATTTTTTTAGGTCCAATGGAACGGGCATACAATTACCAGAAAGCCACCCGTAAACGGCCCAATTTCAGGATCTATGACGGAGAAGAGGCCCGTTTTCTCAAGTACCCCAGCCTGAGTGGAGTGGTATCTGCCGGAGCCAATCTGGCCCCGGAAAAGTGGCGCACCATTGTTGACTCCTCTTTGCACCTTGATGAGAAGGCGGCCGACTATCCCGACTCTTTGAAACAGTTGTGGAACACTGGACAATTGCTCCACCAGTTGCGCGATCTCTACACTGCCAATCCTCCGGCCGCAATAAAATGGGCGCTTGCCCAGACAGGCACTTTTGAGCATGTTTACGAGGCTGAATGGGCAGATGCAGACCAATTAGATGTTAAAGACAATCTTATCAAACTCCTCACACAATAAACCCTTAGAAAGAAGGAGAAGGATGAAGGTATTCAACAAATTGTCAAGATGTAGTTATTTCAAACTCCGGAGGTTCGATCATATGCTTCTTCACTGCGCATAGATCCATTGATTTTATCACCGCCCCTTTGTACTTGGATGGAAATCCTTCGGGGAGTTTTAGGTTTATCGAAAACTTACGGTACCTCTTCCTCTCCTCATCCCACTCGCATTCCATGGTCAAGAACATCCCTTCAGTGTTGATCTTACGAGACTGGCAAAAACTGAGGGCATATATGCCCGCACATGTGGCAATGGATGCCAGAAAGAGTTGAAAAGGCTCGGGAGCCGAGCCTTCCCCTCCTGCCCAAACCGCCTGATCTGTCTTGATGATAAATCTTTCTATCTTCGCATCAACCTTCTTTCCACCTGGAAAAGTCACTTCCAACAATGTCTTACCCATTTTACATCGTCCTTTCTGTCCACTTTCTACTATTTATTACTGTCCCTGCTCTGAATTCGATAAGCAAAAGGGACTATACCCAACTCTTTTCAACCTTACAATCTTAAATTCCTTCTGGGCTATTCACCTTCAAGATAATTGGCTTTTGCACGGCACAATCAATTATGCTACACATTGCTCAAAGGGAGGGAAATTACATGAGAGATAAATACTATATTGTCATTGTTCAGTGCCATATCGTGACAGAGCGCTGCTCTGGGTACTTTTGCGAAAAGGCATTTAACGAGAGAAGTGGGCTATTCTCATCTTATCCTTCTGACAGGGCCTATAGAACGCTGTATATTACTTGTGGCGGGTGTTGTGGCAGAGCTGTACACAGAAAGCTACTGGACCTTATCACAACCATAAGAAAAAAGGAGAATGTGGACAAGGATCAAATTGTGGTGCACCTTTCCTCCTGCATTACCAAGGACAATTTCCACGGCCCCATATGTCCCCATCTCGACTATTTAAAGACCATGATACACGGCAAACTGGGCCTGGATATAGTGGACGGCACTTACATCAGCAAGAGGTCAGAAAAGCTCCGAAAAGCAGGAATCTACGAATCCTGATCCGCGTGCTGAAACCCTTTGTTGCCATTACTGGTTAGAAAATGTTTCATCACCTGAAATAAGATACATCAGGGCATGAAACATTATTACAAGGCCTTTTTTGTCCATAGACCCAGGGCCTTTATTGCAACCAACGACGCAAACATAATGCACACAAACACAAGAGAGGTAAAAAGAGTGCTCCAGTGCCACCAGATGGGGCCATTTATCAGGATGGTTCCCCCGCCAACAACAGGCACGGCAAATAC
>JALVSJ010000337.1 GCA_027024445.1 Desulfobacterales bacterium | reverse complement strand
GCCTTTCTTGATCTCAGGGCCAAGAAACTTATGGTTGTGCACTGGGGAACATTTCGCCTGGGCGATGAACCGGTCTATTTACCCCCATTGGATATAGCCAGAGAAATGGCCAGGAGAGGACTCGCCGAGCGGTTGATCAGAATCAGGCATGGCGAGACCATAGATCTCTCCCCCTGAGGGGCAGACTGTTTCCTGAAGATGTGAAGAGCCGCGCCAGTAGCCCATCTCGAGGATGAAAAAAATTAAATTTTTTGAAATTTTGAGTTGAAAAGCCAATCGGGATTTGCTAATTATCGCGCAAACGCGGTTAAACCTAATCCCCATTAAAGAAAGGAGGGCACAATGAACAAGGCGGATTTAATCAATGAAGTGGCGAAGGTTGTTAGCACCAAGAAAGAGGCCCAGGCGGCAGTTGATTGTGTTTTTGACACCATCAAGAAGGCCCTGAAAAAGAAGGACAGCGTCACTATTATAGGCTTTGGAACATTCAAGGTTGACAAGAGAAAAGCCAGAAAAGGCAGAAATCCGCAGACCGGTGAAGTGATCAAAATCAAAGCCAAGAAAGTGCCTAAGTTCGTGCCTGGAAAGGCTCTTAAAGAGCTGGTAAAGTAGGCCTCTGCTCTCCGCTGAAAAAATTCAAAGCCCTCATCGCCATACCACCACCAAGGCGATGGGGCTTTTTACTTTTTGATGGGACTTCACAGGAAATTGTGATGCACCTAGAATCAGAACTGGCAAAAATAGTGGGTGTGGAAAATGTCATAGCCCATAAAGAGGATCTCTTTGCATACGTGAGTTCATGGCACCATGGTCCCCCTCCACAACCCATGGCCGTTGTGTTCCCTGCCAATTCATCACAGGTGCAACATATTGTGCTTCTGGCTAACGAGCATAAAATACCGCTCAGTCCAGTGAGCTCAAGGGTGCATTTGCACCAGGGCAGCTTCCCTTGCCCAGGTGGGCTGGTTATGGACCTCAGGAACTTAAACCGCATATCACATTTAGACCCCAGAAACCGAAAAGTAAGAATTGAGCCAGGGGTCACATGGGCCCAGTTGCACTCTTTTTTAGCTGATAAAGATTTCATGGTTCCCAATCCTTTTTTTCCACATCCTGATGGCTCGGTGCTGGCCGCTCTTTTGGATAGAGAGCCATTGCTAGACCCAAGATTTGAAGCAGGAGAGCCCATTGCTTCCATGGAATTTGTCTGGCCTACTGGTAAAGCGTTTAGGACAGGTACGGCAAGTCACGTTGGGTTTGGGTCCAGTGGAGCGGAAGGCGCCTATCCGTACGGGCCTGGGCCCATTGATCCCTTGAGGCTTGTGCAGGGCGCTCAGGGCACCATGGGTGTTGTAACATGGGCCAACATAAGATTGCAGGTTAGACCCCCTGTGGATGAACTTTACATGATTCCTCTAGAACACCCGGAACAAATCCCTCCCCTTGTTTCCAACATTCAAAAAAGGAGGATAGGCAGAGAATGCCTCGTGCTCAATAAGGAAATGGTCCGCAGGACCATCGGAAAAATCTTGGCGGCCCAAGGACACCAATTGGGGAGCATACTTCCCCCTTGGATGCTGATTACAACAATCTCGGGGGGTAAATGGTTCCCTGAGGAAAAGATAGCTTATGAGAAAGAAGCACTGATGGAGATCCTGCTGGAGGCCAAAGTACACACCTGCAACGCGAACACCTTGGGCACCAGCCTTGACTCTGGGAAAATAAGGGATCTGTTGCGATCGCCGTGGGACGAGGATCTCACTTATTGGTGCCTATTTCAAAGGATGCCTTTTAAGAGGTTCTTTTTCATATGCCCCATGGACAGATCGCCTCTTTTCATCAATGAAGTAATGCGAAAAACTGAGGGTCTGGGCAGTGTACGACTGGGCATTTATATCCAGCCCCTGGAATATGGTGGTGCATCTCACCTTGACTTAACTTTCTTTACAAATGGCGAAGAGCCCCAAGAGGAGGACTTAGAGGGATTGCTCAAATCATGTGTCCTCGGTTCACTGCAATTGGGTGCACATTTTTCACGGCCCCATGGCAAGCTGCTTTCCAAGTTGGTGTATGAAAATATAGATCTCTCCTACGTAAAGCTACTCAGAGAGGTCAAAGCAGTTATCGATCCTAACAACATCATGAATCCTGATAAGTTATGTTTTGGTCCTGGTCTAAAAAGTAATCATGGAACACCTTAGACTTGAAAAATATAGATGGGATGCAGAGAACTGCTGCGGATGCAAGGGATGCATCTGGGTTGACCCAGTATACGTTCGAGGCAAGGCCTGGGCTGTCCGCTGCCCCAGTTTGCTAAGGTTCCGCTTTGATTCTTACTCTGCGCTGGGCAGGCTCAAATTGGCTGTGGGGTTAATGGATGGAGAAATCCAGCTCACCGATACAGCTCTTGATATCATATACAAGTGTAACCTGTGTGGTGCCTGTGATGTGGGATGCAAGCGAAATCTTGATCTTGAACCCTTGCTAGCACTAGAGGCCTTGAGGATCCTAGCTGTGGAACAAGGCACGGGGCCTCCACGAGCCCTTACCCAGATAGCGGAAAATATAGCCGCCACGGGTAACCGTTATGGTATTGATCCGCGTGGGAGGAGCGAATGGATCCCTCAAAGTGAAAAGGCAAAGGCTGAGGCCCCTGTGGCCTTTTTTGCAGGCTGCAATATCTCGTACAAGAACCCGGCCCTGGCTGAATGTGCCATATCATTGCTCGATGCCCTGGATGTCGCCTATTGCCTATTCCCTGAGGAATCCTGCTGCGGGCACCCTTTCACTGTTGCAGGCATGGCTCACTCAGCCATAGATGTGGCAAAGACTAATATCGCAAAACTGGCCCAAACCGGGGCAACCACCATCCTCACAATCTGTGCTGAGTGTTATAAGACATGGAAAGTTGACTATCCCAAGTTGCTTGGAAAAGGTACTTCCGAGATGGGATACGAGGTTATGCACATCGTGGAACTCCTGTGGCAACTGCTCCGCCATGGAGACTTTATGGCTCGACGACCACTACGCTTGAGGGTAGCGTATCACGATCCCTGCAACTTAGGCCGATTGAGTGAAGCTTGGGTTCACTGGAGCGGGACCAGGGGACCCTGCGGTATCACTAAGCCACCCAAGTACTACCGGAGAGGAGACAAAGGCATATACCAGGAGCCAAGGATGCTGATTTCTATGATCTCCGGGATTGACCTCAAGGAGTTCCCTAGGGCCAGAGAAAATGCCCTTTGTTGTGGAGCAGGAGGGGGAGTACTTGAGGCATATCCTGACTTTGGCATGTTCACAGCCCGGCAGAGATTGCAAGAAGCCGCGGCCATGGGAGTAGAGGCCATTGTCTCGGCCTGCCCTTATTGTCGGGATATGCTTAGCTCTGCCGCCCGTGTGAGCAATCCCTCCATTAAGGTTTATGACATTGTGGAGCTCATGAGTGCATCTTTGTTGGACAAGGAGTTGCCGTCTTGATCCCACAACAAGCATATGATGAATTAGAGCAGGTGGTGGGAAAGGAATTCATATCGCAGGCCCCTGAGATCTGCCAGGCCTATAGCTTGCGCAAGAGAGGTTTTCACAATGCAGAGGCCAGGGTGCTGGGGACTGAACCAGCCTGCGTGATCCTGCCCGCGGACACGGAACAGGTCCAGGCCATAGTAAGGACATGTTACAAACACCATATCGGATATATTCCTGCGAGCACCTTCTGGTTTGTACAGGCTGGCCCTCGGGCTCATAACTGTGTCTTCATGGATCTCAAGAGAATGGATTCATTGTCCGTGAATCCGGGACGGTTGAACGCAGTTGTGGGCCCGGGGGTTACTTACGCACAACTGCAGGCAGAGGCAATGCGCCATGGTCTCTATACTATGGTACCAGGAGGTGGTTCCCAAGCAAGTGTTGTGGCGAACCACCTTGCATGGGGATTTTCTCCTCTCACATACCGGGTGGGCATGGCCAATCGCCGTATCCTGGGCGTAGAATGGGTCCTGCCTCAAGGTGATCTCGTTCGCTTAGGATCTCTTGCCTCCGGAGATGATCCTTTTTGGGGAGAAGGTATAGGGCCCGATTTGCGTGGTCTTTTGCGCGGGAGCATTGGTTGGATGGGCTCTCTTGGCATAGTAACAGAAATGTGTCTGAGGCTCTTCCCTTTTCAGCCCAAGCAACTGAAGCCCTCGGGCATCAGCCCTGACACATTCCTGGTCTTCCCCACGGACAGAATCCGCTGGTACAACCTTTTGTGTCCAAATTTAGAAACCCTTATTGAGATAATGGTGGAGATCGGCAGAGCCGAGATTGCTGCAGCGGTCACACGTGTGCCCCGGATGTGGCGATACATTGCTAAGGCCAGATCAAAAGAGGACTTCTGGGAAAAGTGGCGGGACGCTACCCACGCTAGTGAGAACCAGACCACAGAAGAAATCTTGAGAGTGCTGCTTATAGGATATACATCAGAGCGGCAATTGGG
>JALVSJ010000336.1 GCA_027024445.1 Desulfobacterales bacterium | reverse complement strand
TATCAATGCAGGCCAGTAATGAAGACCCAAGTACCGAAGACATCATGAGGTTGCGGCCACGTTGCTTGGTGTCATGTTTGCGTTTCATGATCCATCCTTGGTCTTTTTGTGGCATTTGCGGCAGAGGAACTGGCACTGTGAGGGTTCATCCCGGCAGGGCAGAAGATACAGGTCATTCATGGAAAAATAAAGGTTTGTGCTTGTCATCGACTTCTTTTGCTGCCTGTAAAGCCCGCAACAACAATTCTGGATCATCATCAAGAACATAGGCATCCGCCTTCGTCTTTAGTCGGGCATGCTGCAATAAAGTCATCTCTGAGACAGTGGGAGAAAAAAATACTAGAGGAATTTTTTTCAGCTTGTCGTTTTTCTTGCAAAAGTTGCAGACCGTGTAGCCGTTGCCGTTATCAAGTTCCGCCTGCAGTATTATCGCAGCAGGAGTTTCCTCTCTCAAGGAGGCCACAGCGTCTTTCGCGCGGTGAAACGTAACCACAGGCTTTTGTTGGCTTACTATAAGTTTCTCAATGCCTAGGCTGTTTTCTTCTTTCGAGACGACTACAATCGCTTCTTTGTCGATTGCCTTTTTTTTAACATTTTTTCCGAAGAGTTTTAGCATTTTTTCTTCTTTGCAAAGAGATATGTCGGCGAAGAGAGGAACCTGTCCACCACAACCATTGTTTGAAGAGATACCTCATCGCTGCGAAACCTGTCAACGATTTTGGGATACTCGAAAAACGCATATTTCGCTCCCGGGCCTCTTTCCCTTCCTCGATCTCCTGACTCGATAATGTTTCAGAAAAGTCGTAAAACCTCTGGAGATGCTCTTGATACCCAAGCATGATATGCCCGGTGAAACCGGTCCTGTTACGTGCCACTACTATTTTTGCTAACCATTGTTCTTCTGTGTAGGAATCGTATGACTCGTCGCGGTATAACAACAGCACTAGGTCTGCAAGCTGATCCAGTCCACCATACTCCCTTAGATCGGATAGTCGTGCTTGAATGTCTTCTCGTTTGCCTGACAATTGCCGTAGCGTGCATGTGACAAGCACCGGTAATTCGCTGTGGGCTGCAAGCGTTGCCAAACTTTCTGATATCTTTGTATACGACCTCTTGCCTTCATATTTGTCACTATCTTGCTTAATCCTTGAAAAGCCATCTACGACAATGAGGCCTGAATTCCTTTTTCCTGAGGCAACTTTCCCTTTCCAGTCTTCGCGCCAGACATTGGCAACTTCAATCAAGGCCCCAATGCTTTTTTGTTCGGCCACATATATTGGCCTTTCTGAGAGATTTTTTGCTGCTATAGCTAGTCGTGACCAATCCTCGTCGTTGAGGTACCCCAGCCGAAGGCGATACCAATCCACCCTCGCTACTTTCAATAGTTGCTGCATGATCCATATCTCAGGCGAATCATCCAGCGAGAATACCAGCACCTGGTGGCCTGCTTGGGCAACTCTCCAGGCCATCTGTGAAGCGAGTTGAGACACGCCCACAGACGGAGGGCCGGCCAGGACGCTCAGAGCAGCCTCAGGGAAGCCTCCGATCGTTCTGTCGAAAAGTTTGAATCCGCTAGGATGAGGGATTTCACCTTGGTCTCGCTCATAAATCTTTTCTATTTGATCGAAACAATCTTTTGCCAGCATGGATGATGGCTTGGCCCCGGCACTGATGGCACGGTCTAATAGTTCCTTGCCCATGGGAATACTCCCTTTCGTGTTTTGTTAGACATCCTGGACAAACATTCAGATGCTGGTTGTTTCAGCAGATTCGATCTTAGCAGGTGGGGCTGACAATCTGAGCGTCGACACTACTGATTTCCCAAGCCGGTCGGTTTTTTTGTCCATGCTACAAAATTGTCCACAGCGTGGACCAGCTTAACTTATCGCGGTTTACGGGCAGCTTGCCAGCCAGCTTAACGAGCGATCCTGGTCCACATGCCGTAAGGCATTGTGGCGCGGTCTACGATGGCAATGAAGAAAGGAAGCCCGAGGAGGTCACATGCATCTGGACGTCCCAGGATGAGGTCGAGCCCCATGTGCCAGGCCTGCATGTGAACGTCCCCTAGTAGGCGTGCGTCTTGCGCCTGGCAGAAAATGGTGCTTTACCTGGAATAGCCGTGCGGTTGTACTGGAATCTCTGGTGGTTGTTCTTGGCCATCACTTGTCGCCACCTTGGGGGCAGCCCAAAGGCCAAGTCCCGACGTGAGTAGCCCAAACAAAAATCGTCTCCTGGATCCCATTCGGATTCCTCCCGTATTGGGGTTCTGTGTTCAAGGGAAGGATAGCAGATGAGTACGACACTTCCGGTTAGCCACCCGTTACCAAACAGATTGAAACCATGCCACAATGCACCAAACACCAGACTTCGACGGGAGGCCCCATGACGCCCAACGAATACGAGAAGATAGTCAGCCCGGACAAGGACAAGTTCCGATTGGGCGTCATATCCGACGCTCTGACAGGAGTTTAAGACGAAATCGGCCAAACCGGTTGTAACGATTTGTTAATGTAGGCATTTACTGGGATCGCACCTGTAAGACCCCATTGGCGTCTATGTAGTGACCAAGTCCCTCATGCATGCAGCCGTTCGATGGATCGTATTGTTTTTTCCTTAACAGGTGCCGGCCACCTGTTTCTGCTCCTGTTTCTGCTCAGAGCTCGTTATGACCACTCGGGTGGAACCTGTTCCTGCAGCACCCAATTGTTGTTCTATTTTTTGATTTCGTAACATTCAATATTATATTGTTTGCAGAATCTTTTGACTTCACTGGCAATATTCCACGCAACCAATATAGCTTTTACTTTATTTGAGTCCAATGGCAATAATCTCTCTGCACATCTTAATGCTCTATATTTAATAGCTTGATGGCAACCAGGCAGGGGGACTGTTGTCTCTATTTCAACCACTGCATCATAGCTGTTTATTTGTTCAAATAAGATATCGACTGTATCACCCGAAAGAAATACATGCTCTAACTCATGCTTTTTTATATTCTTCAGACCAATTGCTTCAGGATGATTCGCAACCCACTCTTTGAGCTTTTTATGATTCTCTCCCTCTCCACCAGCACCATATTTTCTTTTTGTGGCAATGCGCTTTTTCCTAGAGACAGTAGTTTTTCTTAGTCCCTTTTCCGATGCAGAAATCCCAGAATAATCAGCTAATAGTTCTTCTAAGATTTCTTTGTATTGAACACTCTGAACTGTTTGTTTTAAATCGAGTAATATTTTCTTCACCTGCCCATCATCAAGGTATCTAAGCAACCCAGTACCCCAACGTGGGTTATCAGAATTTATTGAATAGTAGTCCCAAAAAAATAATTGTTTTGCTTCATCAAGGGGCAACCTTATTCTGTGGGTATTATCAGCAAAAAATTTTGTCTCTTCATTTTTGTTATTGCTTACTTTACCGATACGATAAAGACCGATTATTTTTCTATCCTCTTCTTTGTCTCCAGGGAATCTGGTTGTTAAGAGACAAATTCCTCCTTGCTCGAGATTTGCTTTTTTAGGCTGTCCTTGTCTCTTTCCGCTGTGATAGGTACCAGCTCCAAACCTCCAGTCTTTGAACAAGGTGCTTTCTAAACAAGGATTTATTGGACGCTCACCTTTGAACCCATTGTTAAAATATTGTTTGCACAAGCATTCAGGCTGTTTACACCAAACACGGTTTTTAGTATTTTCTTTGATAATGTTTTCGGAGCATGTTCCATTAAAACCAACAAAATCCCCTTCATCCCCATTGTTATAGGTGCATTTAACAGCAACATGTTTATTCATCTTTTATTCTTCAATTGGTTCTATTGCAGCATAGCGCTAGAATTCAGCTGCGGAATTATGACCACTCGGGTGGAACCTATTCCTTCCCCCAACCATTGGCGAGCAGTCCAAACTTCCCAGAGTTCATTGCGTACGCGATTTAAATCGTCTTCCGCTTTGCGCTGATTTGCTTTGAGCGTCTTCGCCATGTTCTCTTTACTCTCTGGGCTAACGTTTGGCATCATCTGCGGCTATGGAGCGCAGCGGAATAGCGGTCAGGTGAAGCGCCTTGTCATGCGAGTATTTCATTCACAGCATCCAATAAACCATAAACCAGAAGCGGGCTAAATACTCTAGCTGCAGGATGCGCAAAAGAAATAACGTACTTTTCATCATCTCTTTCATACCACCATATTCCACGTTTGGTTCGTTGCCATTTTTTCTCTTGATGTCCAACAACGCTTTTGAATAAGTTCGCTGTCCCGCCGCAAATGGTTAGATCTGGTTCATATAGTGCATATTGCCTTTCTATGTATTCCTTATCTGCTTCAGCGACAGCATTAAGAGTAGCCATATCAGTCGTGTGCGTGCCTGGTGATTTTTTTAAATTAATAACGCAAATTCCTTTCAAAATCTCTTTTCTGAAATCACCTGATATTTCTGAATAGAAGTCCCAACTCGGTATATTTTTACGATTATTAATACCGTGAACACAGCGT
>JALVSJ010000335.1 GCA_027024445.1 Desulfobacterales bacterium | reverse complement strand
CGCTCAATAACTGGCTTGATACAGGGCTCCTCATGGAAGCTACCATGAGGGAATTTGAGAAGATATGCCAAAAACTTTATTCTGATAAAAGGGGGATAAAATGAAAAAGACTGCTGCCTATCTGCTTCTTTTGACCGGATTGTTTATTTTTGCTTCATGTGCCAGCAAGCCCTTACCTCCCCCTCAGTTCACATATGCCAAGGGAGGAATCACCCTGCACCTGAAGGCCGATCCCAAACTAAATCTTTATCAGGACAGCTCCCATACATTGCTCATATGCATCTACCAGCTAAGAGACCCCAATGGTTTTAATCAACTATCAGGAGATGAAGACGGACTTTATGAGTTGCTCAATTGTTCACCATTCGATGCCTCGGTAACCAATGTAAAGAGACTCATAGTTCAACCTGGCCAGGATGTATCTTTCACCCTTGATCGTGCCGAGGGCACGAAATACATTGGTTTAATAGCCGGTTACTCACAGCTAACAAAAGACAGGATCCTCCGTCTTTTCAAGATCCCCATCATAGTAGAAAAGAAGGGGCTGTTGCGGAGAACAAAAATACAAAAACCCGGCCCTTTGAACCTCGAAGTTTTACTCGGACCTCAGGGCATAAAAGAAGTCAAGAATGTAGAACCCAAGGAAAAGTAAAAGGCATAAAGCAAAGGAGGACATGTGGACAAACACAGACCCCTTTTCTGGCATCAGGGGCTATTCTTGCAGCCCCAGCACTTTCAACACCAGGATCTTCACGCCAAGAGCCTGATTGAGCCCATTGTCCGTTATATGACCCCGCACTTTTGGGGAGTAGGATCATGTGATATCGCAGAGGCCGCTCTGAACAACCGATCATTCCAGATCATAAGGGGAGAGTTTCTATTCCCTGACGGGACCCATGTTATTGTGCCTCAAAATGCCTTAATAGAAGCAAGACCATTTGATGAGGACTGGATAGAAGGCGACCGTCCGCTCAAGGTCTTGTTGGGCCTTAAGAAATGGGACGAGGCAGGAGAAAATGTGACAACCCTGTCATCTCTGGATAACTTTTCTCAAGTCACCACCAGATTTGTGACCACAGCCGACCCTGAGGAGACCAGAGATCTCCATCAATCAGGGCCCTCTGCGCAGGTCAAGGGCCTGTATTATCTCCTGAAGATATTCTGGGAGACAGAGATGGACCAACTGGGCGATTATGAGCTAATCCCCATTGCCCAGTTGGAAAGGGATGCTGAGACCATAAAGCTTTCTGATCGGTTTATTCCGCCTGGCCTCTCCATCCAATCTTCTGCAATCCTTGCCAACTTGATCAGGGAGATTCGGGATCAGATCGCCAGCCGGGCTCATCAATTGGAACAGTATAAGACCCAGAAAGGGATACAGACCGCTGAATTCGGCACAAGGGATATGGTATTCTTGTTGGCCCTGAGGTCTCTTAACCGCTATGTGCCACTTCTTTACCATATCCTGGAGAGCGAAAGCACCCACCCCTGGCATGTCTATGGGTTGCTAAGGCAACTAATAGGGGAGCTATCCAGTTTTTCTGTGGAAGTAAATGTAAAGGGTGAGACGGAGGATGGAGAAACATTGCTCCGGCCTTACGAGCACAGGAACCTTGGGGAGTGTTTCTTCAGGGCCCAGAACCTTATAATAAAGCTGCTCGACGAGATCACCGCCGGGCCTGAATACATTATTCGCCTTGAATATGATGGAACATATTATGCGGCAGATCTGTCCCCGGCCATCTTCGAGGGGGGGAACCGTTACTACCTTGTTGTGGAAACCGACGAAGACCCCGAGGCTATCAGGGACTCCCTAGAAACAGTAGCAAAACTGGGTGCAAGGGAATCTCTTCCCATCTTAATAGCAAGGGCTTTGCCCGGGGCAAGGCTGCAGCACCTTCCCCTGCCTCCGCAGGAGCTTCCGCGGCGAGCAAAAAGCATTTACTTTCAGATTGATCACCACGGAGACCAGTGGACACCCATAGAGAGGGGGCACAATATAGCTCTTTATTGGGACGATGCCCCTGAGGACATAAAAGTTGAATTAATGGTAGTGGCGAGGTCATGAGCATGAGGTTAAGCGATTGTTTCGCGGATTTGATTGCTTACGTGAGTTACTTTCTAAAAACTGTTGACCGCAAGCAGCCCCCTTACGATCAGGTACGACACGAAGTGGAACGGCTTCTTGGAGAAAGCGAATCTTGCCTTAAACAAGGCACGTTTTCGGCCGAGGATTACAACCAGGCACGGTTTGCAGTTTGCGCATGGATAGATGAAGCCATCTTGAGTTCTCCCTGGAAAGAAAAACAACTGTGGCAAAGGCAGCAATTACAAAGGGTATATTACAATACGACTGACGCAGGGGAGCTCTTTTTTGAAAGACTCAATAACCTTGGTCTCCATCAAAGAGACGTCAGAGAGGTCTACTACCTGTGCCTGGCCATGGGCTTTACGGGGCGCTATATCCAGGAAGGTGACGAATACTTGCTTGATCAACTCAGGGTCTCTAACCTGAAATTGTTACTGGGAAGTTCCATGGAACTTCCCAGTTTGGGGCGGACCCAGCTTTTTCCCGGAGCCTATCCGGCCGAGACGGCTGAACAGGCTACCCAGCAAAAGTCCGGTCGGTTTTCCTTGGTTACGGTGATGGCTGCCGTGGCTCCTGTGATATTATTTGGTGTGTTATTTTGGATATTTCATTTCATACTTTCCAGTGTGGGCGGAAGTTTTCTGACTACGGTGCTGTAAATGAAAGACATAATAGTGAAGGTCGCGAAGATTCTTTTTGTACTCGTGGTGATTTTCCTCGTTTTATTGGGGATATTCCTCCTTGTAACTGCCATGGATTGGCCGTGGTGGACCGGGGGATTTATCTTCCTTGGCGTCATAAGCCTCTTTGTTGCCCTTCTGTTATTGCGAAAACTGTGGCTGAGGCGCAAAGAGCAGCGCTTTGTAGACCAGATCATTGAGCAGGACAACGCGCGACTGCGTGTCATGGATGAGAAGGAACGCGAGCGCTCCAAGGCCTTGCAGCAGCAATGGAAGGAAGCCATAGAGACACTGAGGCGTTCGCATTTGCGCAAATACGGCAATCCCCTTTACGTGCTGCCGTGGTACATGGTGATAGGCGAGAGCGGATCCGGTAAAACAACAGCTATCAAGGCTGCTAATTTATCATCTCCTTTTGCCACCATGGCACAGACTTCCGGTATTTCAGGCACCAAGAACTGTGACTGGTGGTTCTTTGAACAGGCCATCATACTTGACACAGCAGGCCGCTATGCAATTCCGGTTGACGAAGGGAAAGACAAGGATGAATGGAGGAAGTTCCTCAACCTTCTCAGAAAATACAGGAAAAAGGAGCCTCTCAACGGCCTCATTGTTACCGTTTCCGCGGACAAGCTCTTGCAGGCAAACTCTACACAATTGGAAGAAGACGGAAGGGCCATACGGCAGAGGATTGATGAACTGATGCTGGCATTGGGAACCAAATTTCCTGTCTATATCCTTGTGACGAAATGCGACCTGATCCAGGGAATGACTCAGTTCTGTGACAACCTGCCCGAAGAAGCCCTTTCCCAGGCCATGGGCCTTGTAAACAGCGACTTTTCTAAGGATGCCCTTTCTTTTCTGGACCAGGCCGTTGATACGGTAGCTGAAAATCTGAGGGACTTGAGGCTCCTGCTTTTGGAAAAGGCCTCAAGGCCTGTTGACCCGGGCCTGCTCTTGTTCCCCGAAGAGTTTGAAAATGTCAGAAACGGACTTGAGTCCTTTGTTCAGGGCGCATTTCAAGAAAACCCCTATCAAGAAACTCCTTTGCTGCGAGGCCTTTATTTCAGCAGCGGCAAACAGGAAGGCACGCCGTATTCGCATTTTCTCAACGCACTTGGCCTGATTGATGAAAAAGAGGTGCTGCCCGGCACAAGCAGGGGCCTATTCTTACATGACCTGTTCGCCAAAATACTGCCTCGAGACAGAGGGCTTTTTGCCCCCACGCAAAAGGCCATCGAGTGGAGCCGCCTTACCCGAAACCTTGGTTTGGTCGCGTGGATCACCTTTGTGATCGCCCTTTGCGGGCTGCTTAGTTTTTCTTTCATGAAAAACCTCAAAATCATCAGGCAGGCATCCAAAGAATTTTCAAAATCTCCAGTGTTAAAAGGCGATATAATCTCTGACGTTGTTACTCTGGATCGGTTCAGACAGGCCATACTAGCCATGGAGGCCCAGAACAAGGATTGGTGGTTGCCGCGATTTGGACTGAATGAGAGTAAAACGGTTGAGCTTGAACTCAAGAAAAAGTTCTCTGCTCAATTCAAGAAGGCATTCCTCAATCCGTTGGACAAACAACTGGTGGAAAGGCTGGCAAATTTCAGTGCAACTACTCCCCCCGAAATCCTCGGTACACACATAGCGCTACTGGTCAGACGGATCAATTTATTGCACGCACGTCTCAAAGGAGCAGGCATTCAGTCATTGTTGACAATGCC
>JALVSJ010000334.1 GCA_027024445.1 Desulfobacterales bacterium | reverse complement strand
TTCCGCCACTGCATGTAAGCTCCTTCCACAACTCCAATGGATTCACGTCCCAGGCAATACCGCCCCCTGATATGATTGCCCCGGCGTATTTCTCCACGTATGCTCGGCCCGCTGGGTCACTATCGAACACCAAAAAAAACGTTCGATCCTTGGAGTGCCTTTCCAGATATCCCAGAATATTTCGAGTATTGAAGTTCCCAACGGTGGCCGCGGCCTCATAAATCCCCATATCGATCAGCGACAAAAAATCATGCTCGCCCTCACACAACCAACACTCGGCTGCCCCCTCAAGGGCATCTTGGCCCAAACACAACCAATCAGCGTCCGCGAATTTCTTTTTTATCTGGAATTTCACCCCTTTAGTTGGGTCCTTGAAGGTGAAATATAGGCACTGGCCCTTCCGGAAATGAGGAAAGACATAACAATTCTTTGGAATCACTTCGTGATACCCACCCCAAGGACTCCGTTTCACCAGGCCGACGTCTTCTAGATCCCCACTTTTCCATCCAGCCTTTCTGGCAGCCTTCAAAAGACCAGTTCCTAAGGACAGCCCGACTACGGATCTCTTTATCGTGTCAAGAGTATGGCCTCGCACCCTAGTCAAGTACCTGAGACCTGAAGGATTTTTTAGAAGCACAGTATGATAAAAGTTTGCAGCAAACTGTCTCACCTCCCGAGCTCGCCGGGGATCCACCTGGGCCAAAGTGACCTCGACATCAACTTCCGTCTTTTTTTCCTGCTTGAGCTCTGGTGTGGTCCTACCAGAAAAAGCACAACTCCTGCCCTCAACCAGGAGCCTGGCCGCTTCGAAGTTGCTTGATAAACCCTTTAAAAATCGAACAAAATTGATGGTATCACCTGACCTTGCACAACTGAAACAATGGAAAGTGTTCGAATTCGGGTAGATCGTGAAACAGTCCCGGTGTCGGCAAAAGGGGCACGGTTCCGCCCTCAAGACGGCTCCCACCTTACGAATTTCCGAGCCGGTGTGAGTCCGAATAATCTCAGTGAGAGAAAATCCTTTGGCTTTTTCAATGATCTCCATTAGACAAACCATTCTTTCTGCCTTTCTACGAGCTCATCAAGATCTTTCCGGTCCAGCCAGATTTTTCGACTCCCAAGCCGAACGCATGGGAGCTTCCCACTCCACACCAACTCTCGCACGGCCCATGTACTAATCCCCAAGTAAATCCCGGCATCGCGCACTGAAAGCAGACGCCCAGTTTTAGCCCCCCTCACTGGATAATCCATCCGATGTTGCTCATTTTTCCCGCCTGTTTTCAAACCCTTACTTGCCCCCTGTGCCTGCAACGTGCCTGAAAATCTGGCCGAAGACCACCCTGCCGCGGTGCCGATACGCATAACCCCCCCGATTTTGGCCTTTGCTCCTCATCTTTCCTCCCTGTCCATGCGCTACAAGCCATTTTCAAACGCTGTACCGCCTGCCAGCCCACACTCATCCCTCTGCTCCCCACCCGTTCCCCTCACTTCTGCTTTATTCGAACCAACCATCTTTGGGGTATCGGGGCAAGCGGGATCTTTACAACCCAGGAATCCGAGCCTTTGCGGAACTTTCTCCTCATCTAGGAAAGACACCGGGACACCCAAAACGTCCGCCCACTGCCTCTTCCTTTCTTCAGACAACCCTACACGCCCAGCTAATACGTGGCTGACCAGACTCGAGCTGACCCCAAGCCGTCGGGCAAACCGCTGCTGCTCCCCGAACCGGGCTATAATTATCGCTCTAACCCTGTGATTCCAGCCCATAGTTTCTCCTCCAATGAGTTTCTGCGTAATATAGCACGAACAAAAAACATATGTCCAGCAAATTTGTGTATAATCACTTGATATTTCATATACCAACTTGACTTTTCTCTTCGTAAGATGTAAGATTATGTCCAAACTAAAATTTCGTTAACGAAAAATGGGAATTCATTAAATGATCGACAAAGAAAAACAGCGATGGCTGGAGTGGTTCGTTGACCTTATTAACTTTGACTACGACTCTGCTTCAAAAAGCGAACGATTCGAGGTAGCTGCGAAGCTTATGTTTACACTGGCAGGATATTCGAAGTTTGGAATGAGCGAGCCCGGCTCACTAAGTCCGGAGGATCTGTGGCATGCCGTCGGAAAGACAGATCACCTGCCAGCCATTGGTCCCGAGGGACTCATCAGCTCTCTCAGAAAACTCTTCCACGAAATAGTAGAAAACGCTCAGATAGCGAAAGATACCGGTCGGCTCGGTGATCCTTCATATGAGATAAAGAGGTTCAGGGACGTGACTCTGTCCATTCGGGTGGTTACGACGGAAACTGAAGATGGGCCCAGTTACCGGATTGTGCTAGAAGGAGTCGATGAGGAAGAAAGCCTCCGCTTCCACCTTCTACAACTTCTAGACGGGGTTCCGTTGAGCATCTTTCGAAGGTGCCCAGAGTGTGGAGCCTGGTTTGTTCACACGAGTAAAAGAGAAAAGATTTACTGCTCTGCACGTTGTGCTGCGCGAAATGCGACGAGAAAGAGCCGTGAGAGGCTGAAAAGCCGCGATCCAAAGCGATACGCTGAAATGTTGAAAAAGGGTGCACAAAGAGCTCGAAAGTCCTATGTAAAAAGGGTCCAGGAAGAATACCCAAACGCAAAGGTGGAATCAAGGCCAAGAAAATATAGAAGACGCGACAAAGAGGAGCAAGGATGAAAAGAGCGGACGAAGAGCCATCAGGGATGAGGAATAAACCGTTAGTGACCTTGAAAGAGGCCATTGAGCTCGTGGGAATAGAGGACTGGGACTTGACCCCTGAGCAACAAAGGTTTTTCCTCGGACTGACTCGGGATCTCCTAAAGCGTCACACCCGACAATGGGTCATCGAAAGCCGGGGCCTTCTTCAAGCGCAACTCGACTTCATTCTGCACTTCTAGGAATCGCTATGGACAGGGACGGACAAAAACGCAGACCGCATGTAACCCTGGAAGAGGCCATGAGGCTCAACGGTGTGGAAGATTGGGCCTTGAGCCCGTTGGATCAGGACTTCTTGATCAGACTTACTGAGGCCATGCTGGAAGATCATGGCAGGGAATGGATGCTCAGACACCGGGGTCTTCTTCGTGCGCAGTTGGAAATCGCCCTGAAGTTTTGATGGGAGAGTGGATTGAAGCCTATGTGGTCGGGAAACTGTGCCCAATTCTGTGCCCAACACCTCGCTTTTTTCCAAAAAACACCAAACATTTCCAAAAATAGCGGGCACAAAAAAAGCCAGTAAAATCAGTGTAGTTACCTGATTTCACTGGCTTTTCAAAAATGCTTTGGTAACCACTCAAAATCCAGTGGGCCTTGTGCCCGTGAGGGTTCGACTCCCTCCTCCGGCACCATTTAACTAATTGAGATTACTAATAAAATCACGCACGGCAAAGGCAAAGCCCTTTCCTTTTTTGGCCCCTCAGCTCCCATTTGCCAGAAGCCCACGCCGGATTAATTCGCAAGGGTTTGTAAAACCTTATAGGAGGCATCCTTTTGTCTCTATATGGGGGGTTTTAAGGGGAACAAACTGCCACCTAGCAAGCTCGGTGGTGGCTTATTTTCAACGCCTCGCACATTATTTGTGTTCAATACAGGTTTCGGTTTTGTCTGCTACTTTATCAAAATACTTCTCGTGGCTTCCGCCACGGTATTTCATGATGTTCCAGAGGGGATCTTTGTCACAAGGGTAGATAAAGGTTTTCATCACCACCCGCTTCAACCTTGGTTCGAAGGTAAGCTCAATGGTTCCTGCATCAAGCTTTTTTGCAAGCGGATGGGTCACACTCCATCCCTTTCTCAGGAAGGCATCACAGAGCATGTCATGAAACTTGAACGCGTATATGATGCTTCCCTTTGTGTCTGAGGGCTCAATATCCGTGCGAGTGAGGATCGTGACCATGACCTCTACTTCGCGGCGTGGATAATCATGCATGGTATGATAGGTCTTAGTAAGGGCAGTGATCAGATATGGAGACTGATCCAAGGCCAGAGACAGACCGGTAGAGAGGGCTAGTAATACGACGAGTAATAGGATTGTTATTTTTCTCATATGGCCCTCATGTGTGTGCAGGTTACCTGTTTGTCAAACCCTATTCTTCCTCCCCAATACAATCTCCCAATCCTCTCAAGAAATCAAGTGCCCCGCAGTCGCCAAGTTCGCACGCCTTTTGTGCATAGAAGCAGGCATTTTTTGGGAGATTATACCAGCCAGCGTATATCATGGCCAACATACTATAGGCTTTTGCACACCTAGGATTTAGCCGAATAGCCACTTCATAATCTGCTACTGCTTTTTCTGCCTCCAATTCTATGGCCCGCACATCACCTCGGTTAAGATAGAGGCCGAAGTGGCCACCATCCAGGCGCAAGGCCTTGGTCAATAGCTCCTCAGCCTTTGAGAGTTCCTGCCACCCAAGATCTTCTGGCCATATTCTGAGTGCTTGATCGTTTAGCTCAAGGGCCTTCAGGCCACAAAGAATA
>JALVSJ010000333.1:4235-4532 GCA_027024445.1 Desulfobacterales bacterium | reverse complement strand
AGATAGAGGTGTAAGGCGGACAAAGTATGACATCAATATATGAGATATATCCCTCCACAAGCTTTACAAATTTCCTGGCAAAATCGAGGGATTCGGATACTGTCATGGCCATCTTCCAGTTAGCCAATGCCATTGGTTTTCCCATGGAATAAGCCCCCTTCATCCTCCTAGTCTATTAAGGTAATGCCGGCACGAATGCTGCAAAAAGGACCATTTCCAAATTCCCTTGTCTACAAACCTGTCCAAAATCGGTTCTTGGCAATAGGCAGGGGAACGCCCGCCTGCTGTGCGGCGTCG
>JALVSJ010000333.1:0-4225 GCA_027024445.1 Desulfobacterales bacterium | reverse complement strand
GGGATGTTCCCGGAGCGGAGTGTAACATAGGCCATAGGCTTTAGGCTTTGGGCTTTAGACAAAAACATGTTTGCCTTTCTCCCCAATGCCTGACGCCTAGGGCCTAATGCCTGATGCCTTCTGTGCCATTTTCCTGCCAAGATAAAGTCAACTACGAAACCTAAATTTTATAAACAGTTGTTCTGGGCACATAACCTATTGAGATTATTAGGTTGCCTTCTTGAAGATGCGCCGATTTTGGACACCAATGCCTTGTCTAGAGCTCCGATATACGATATTGTCGAGATCCAAGAGATGCTAATAGCATTTGTGCCGCCGGTGCCTTTATTAGCGTGAGCAAAGGAATAAGTAAATCCCCTTGGCGTTTTTTGATGGGGTAGATGCCTGAACTATCTCCAGACCGTCTATGATTACGAGGAAAGAAATGGTGGAAAATACCAATGATCAAAAGGCTAGAGTGATCATAATTTCGGGATTTCTTGGATCCGGGAAGACCACATTTATCCAGCAGGTGCTTCAATCGGGAATAGACCTATCAGAAACCGTGGTAGTGGTTAACGAGTTTGGCAAGATCAGCATAGATGGCTTGCTTCTAAAAGATGCAGGAACCGATGTTGTTGAGCTTGCCAGTGGATGCGTTTGCTGTACCCTCCGGATAGACTTAATTCGTACCCTTAGGGACATCTGGAGCCAGTATGAGCCCAGGCGGGTCTTTATTGAAGCTACGGGAGTGGCCGATCCCGATGGTATTGTAGAGGCCTTGAAAGACCCTGATATCTCTCCTTACATGGACCCCGCGCTTGTGGTCACAGTTATGGACTGTGAGTACTGGGAGGGACGTGAAGTATTTGGTCCGGTTTTTTTTCGACAGATCGAGAAGGCAGATATTATACTCCTAAACAAGGTGGACTTAGTGGGGAAAGAAAAGGTTGCCCAGGTGCTCGGAGAGATCCACGAGATGTTTCCAGGTTGCAGGGTTATTCCTACAGTCTTTTGTAAGGTTGATCTAGAGGTCATTTGGAGCCATTTGTCCGATGTCGAAGAAGGACCGGTAGGAGGACCGACCCACCCCAGGCACGAAAGGGGAACGGAATGGTGTGGCGCCATTCATGAGGGGCCGGGGGTGGATGGGGGACAGGATGGGATTCTACGGCAGGGTATGTCTCATTTTTCTTTGATGAGGAGCGTCCAATCAGAGAGGATTGTTTCCGTGACTTTATGCACTCCTTGCCCCTTGAGGTCTTCCGGGTAAAGGGAACGGTACGTTTCCCTGATAGGACGGTGATGGTTAATTACGTGGGAGGAAAAGACGACTGGCAGGACTGGGATCAAACGGACAAGACCCGCCTGGCATTTGTGGGATGGAAGGTAGGCGCTCAAGAGGTGGTTGACAAGTTGCAAAGGTGCTTAGGGTAAGTGGTCGAGTTGACGTGAGATCGTTTGTATAATCGAATTTGGTGAAGTAAGGTTGGGGATGGCAATGCAAAAAAAGAGGATCCTTTTTATTTGCACTCACAACTCGGCTCGTTCACAAATGGCCGAAGGGCTGGTCAATGCCCTTTGGGGCGAGACTCACGAGGCTTTTAGCGCTGGTACACTGCCCTCACTCATCAATCCGCTGGCCATCGAGGTGATGAGGGGGATAGGTATAGATATCTCCACGCACAGGTCAAAAGGCCTGGATGAATTCATGGATAAAGAATTTGATTTGGTTATCACGGTATGTGATCGGGCAAACGAGACCTGCCCTATATTTCATGGGGGCAAGAAAAGAATTCACAAAGGCTTTGAAGATCCTGCCGCAGTAATGGGCTCACCCCAAAAGCAAAAAGAAGCCTTCAGAAAGATCCGCGATCAGATCAAGGACTGGTTGGAGAATGAACTGATCCCTCTGTATTCCTGATATATTGCCCCTTTGACCACGCCCCTCCCATCTTGATCCTATAGCCTTGGGCCTTTGACCTTGTCCGATCAATCCTCATACACATTCCCTATGCAGCAAAGGAATGAGGCAGGCTCATCCGAAATATTCTTCATTCCATGGGGTTCCATACTGGGAACATACACATAGTCCCCCGGCCCTACTATTTTTGTGTCCACTACATCCTCTGTATCCATATCAAATTGCCAGCATTCAAAACGGCCGTTAAGGATATACATGGTCTGGTGGTAAAAGTGGTTATGAATAGGGATCTGGCCACCGGGCTGGATTGTAAAATACCTCAGCCCATATTCAGGATAGCCGTGGCCGTCATCACCGTACTTAGACAACCATCTCACGCTGGTTCCTGTTACATCCCGCATTTGTCCTTTAAATGGAAATTTGTCGATCTTCACTTCCTCGCAGTCCTTGAAACTCTTGACTTCCATGATCTTTCCTCCTTGGTTGGACTAACAACAGCCTATTGAGACACAGCACCTATCTCCAGCCCCTGGCTTGGCCCCGGTAGATGAAGGCATGATGAAGCTCAACAAGTGAGCAGAGACTATAGAGCCGCACCATCTCACCACAGGGTAGCACAGTACGTGAAGAAAATAAATAATGCTGGTGGGGTAGCTTAAAAAACCAGGGAGACGGGTTCCTTGACACGCCAGAAGGATCGTGCGGGATTCTGGCTTAATAGGAAGCCTACCTGGGGAGGCTCTAGAACTCCTGAAAATCCTCGCTCTCTATAGGGATAGATTGATCCTTTCTGTAATTTCTTTTTCTTGAGGATCCGGCGCTGTCTGCGCTAAGATCGGGTGGGATCGTATCAGCAACATCCGATTTGTCGCCCGGGCTGTTGGGGCCTTTCCCCACAAGCATACCCAATTTAGGGACAATCGCTTTTAACTCGTGGACCTGAGTATTGAGCTGCTCAGAAGCACTTGCCAATTCTTCTGCACTGGCAGCGTTTTGTTGAACCACCTTGTCCATTTCCGCTACAGCCTTCGTTATTTGATCGATACCAGAGGATTGCTCGGTCGAGGCTTCGGCTATCTCGTCCAATAGTTGGGCTACCTTACCGGATCTGTCCGCAACTTTTGAAAAGGCCTCGTTGGTTTCCTCTACCAGTTGTGAGCCCTGTTTGATCTTGCCAATGTTTTCTTCTATCATGTCCGCGGTGTTCTTGGCCGCTTCTGCCGCTCTCATGGCAAGGTTTCTAACCTCATCTGCCACCACCGCAAAACCTGCGCCTGCCTCTCCGGCCCGTGCGGCCTCAACCGCTGCGTTCAGGGCAAGGAGATTAGTTTGAAAGGCAATCTCATCTATGGTCTTTATGATATCTGCCGTCTTCTCGCTTGAACTGGCCAACTCATCCATCGCAGATGTCAATTTTTCCATTGAAGTATTAGCATCTTCTACCACAGAAGTGGTCTGCTTCATGAGATTATTGGCCTGTGAGGCTCCATCAGCACTTTGTTTTGTGATGGAAGACATCTCCTCTAAAGAAGACGATGTTTCCTCTAATGAAGCAGCCTGCTCTGATGCCCCTTCTGAAAGAATCTGGCTTTTCTCTGAAACTTGCCCAGATGCGGAGGCAACTTGTTCTGCACTTTCTTGGAGGGTATCTATAGCATGGACTATGGGTTTTGATATGGAATGGGTGGAGAAAAAGTAAGCGCCAAGAAGGGTGATCAATAGAATACAAAGGCACGCCCCGCCTATAATCATCACAGTACGTCTTACTCGTTTCTCCACCTGCGCCTCGGTGCTCTGTACAAGACGTTGTATATTTCTCTTTTGCACATCAAGTCTATGTTTGAGAAGTGCACTTCGGGCCTTGACTGCTTTTTCAATACTATCCGTATAAATACCAGTGCCTATTATCCAGTTCCATTTTTTGAATGTTTTTACAAACGATAGCTTGGGCTGGGGCTTATCAGAGCCGTATTTTGGCCATTGGTACTTCACAAAGCCCTCACCCTTCTCTTTGCAAACCTTTACAAACTCTATGAACAACCGCTTACCCGTGGGATCCTTCACCTCCGATAAGTTCTTCCCATTCAATTGGGGTTTATACGGGTGCATTATCATTGTGGGGGTCATGTCATTAATCCAGAAATAATCCTTCCCTTGAGGACCGTAGCGAAGATGTTTTATCAAATCTGCAGCCTTCTGTTTTGCTTCCTCTTCCATAGCCTTTCTTAGGGCCTCGTCAGTTTCTCCCCGAAGTCCTTCTGTTTGTAAGGCTTCCAGGTCACCGATAAACTTGGTTAGTCCGCTGAGTGCAGTTTGTACCTC
>JALVSJ010000332.1:419-4546 GCA_027024445.1 Desulfobacterales bacterium | reverse complement strand
CCTGAACGGAACCCCATGGGAAAGCCGCACATGACTGCAACACACCCCATTCCGATTCCCTTTCCTTCACCAAGGCGGCTGCGTTTTTCCTTCCATTTGGCCACCTCGGCAGCGCGGCGGATTGGCTCTTCAAGTCCTCCGCTGATGATTACGGATTTTGTTGCCGTTTCTTCACCGACTTTTAGACTATTCTTAAGCCTGATCTCCATAGGGTCCATGCCCAGTTCCTGCGCGATCATATCCAGTTGCATCTCATTGCCGCAGAGAAAGGCCCTTCCGTGTGCACCATACATTCCCCTGATGCCCTTGTTGGTAATGACCCGGTAGCCATCGTAGCGAACATTATGGAATCGATAGGCCTCTTCATACACGTAATAGGGAATTGATGTGGCGATTGGACCGGTGCTGCTATATGCACCACCGTCATAGATTACGCGAAATTGCTTTGCCAGTATGGTGCCGTCTTTCTTTACGCCTGTCTTGATTGTGGTCTTTATGTCGTGAATCTGTCGAGTACAGGTGGCATTCTCCTCACGAGTCAATACTAGCTTAACCGGACGGCCTGTCTTTATGGACAGCAGAGAAGTTACAAGGTCTCCGGGGGAAACCTCGGACCGGGAGCCGAAGTGTCCCCCAATATTGATATGACGAACGCGAATCCTGTTGAGAGGTATTTTGAGCAAATTCGACAACGCTTTGGCGCGAACGTGAGGACCAGCGTTAGGGAGCCACAGGTCAAGATAACCATTTGCGTAAGATGCCACAACAGCATATGGCTCTAATGTAGCGTATGCCTCGCCAGCAGCCTCGAACGTATCTTCCCTTACGAGGTCGCACTCTGCAAAGGCCTTGTCCACGTCACCCACGTCAATGTGCACATGGATATTGATGTTATTTGGGTATTGTTCATGAATCAGAGGGGCACCATCCTTCATTGCTTCTTCAGGATTAAATACAGCAGGAAGGGGCTCGTATTCCACTTTTATGAGATTTAGTGCTTCGAGTGCCGTCTCTTCATCCACTGCAGCAACCCCGGCTACATCCTCTCCCACGTAACGCACCTTGTCTATGGCGAACATTGCGTGATCTTGCGTATACTTGAAGACTCCCCATTTGACACCATACGTGTCTGCCCCCGTCACAACGGCCTTCACGCCGGGTAGCTTCAAGGCTTTGCTCGTATCTATGTTAAGGATTTTTGCATGGGGATAGGGGCTTCGCAGGACCTTTGCATGGAGCATTCTGGGAAGCTTTAGATCGGCAGTGTAGTTCGCCATTCCCGTAACTTTGGCCAAGCTGTCCGTCCTGACAATCCCTTTTCCTACAACGCTATATACCTTGTTCATATGATCACCTTCTATCATCTAAGATAAATAACACTTCGTTGCCCAGTCAAATTCAAGCTTCTTCTTGCGCTCGAGCAAAGCTGAGACAGGGCTTCTCTCGGCGTCCTTGACTAAAATAAACTAATATCACACCGTGGGCACTCAATCAATGTCAAAAACTGGTGATTATGCATAACTATTTCATAGGCTTAATTCCATACTGGCTCTTTGTCCCAGCGAAGTTTAATGTGAAAGCAAGCCTCATGTCTTCAAGATGCATACGAATATGGTGATATTTTGTTATTGGTATGTTAATAGAGCGTTATGGCGTTTTCGAACAGGTGTTAGGCATCTTTAAGCATAAAATAGGGGTTTTGAATGAAGGTAAATAAGATTGATCATATATGCGTGGCTGTTAAGAATTTGGAGGACGCAAAAAAAGTGTGGGAGCCTGTATTGGGAAAAACAGGTCCTGACGATGAATATGTGGATGAACTGGAAAAGATTAGGGTAGCTAGGTATTTGATAGGTGAGGTGGGCTTTGAACTCATGGAATCCACGTCTCCGGACGGAGACGTAGCAAAGTTTATAGAAAAGAGAGGCGAAGGCATTATGCTCATAAGCTTTAATGTAGATAATACTCGAGAAGCGATAAAAGAACTGAAAGGTAAAGGATACCCTTTCATACCCGATTCCAGGGGAGAGGTAGCCAGACCCTTCAAGAACTGCGAATTTGCATTTATACATCCGAAAAAACTCAATGGAGTGCTGACCGAAATAATTGACTATAAATGGGAAGAACAGGATGTGTGAGGTCATACCTGATCTAAAATCGGTTCCTGCAAAAGCATATTCTGATAGGCAATTTGAAGGCCCAAACAACAGCTTGAAGCGTGGCAGATGCACCGTAAACTTGACAGAGAGAACAAGCAATTGGTAAATGAGGGGCCACGTTGGGGCGCCGGTGAAAAGCTATGTTGGTCAAACTACTTCTGGAGTCGACGCCTGGTGAGTTGATCGGTGTGAAGGCCTCATATGCGATGAAGAAGATGGATAAACTGTTAGTGCCAGAGAACGAGATTTGGAAGAGGATAAACGGATTTCAAGAAAGGCTCCGGTCATCTGATGCTGACGGGGCCTTTCTGGTGGAAAGGGCAGATATATATTACTTTTCTGGCAGTGAAGGTATAGATTACATGTTTGTCCCAGCAGAAGGCAGACCATCCCTGTGTTTGCTGGCCACAAGAACCGAGCGAGACCACCTAGCTGCTCAACGCTATTACGATGTCTACTACGTAAACGAAAAAGGGGAAATCAAGAGAATTTTAAGAAATACGCACAGGGAGGGCACACTCCGCGTAGGTCTTGAGTTTGATGTTATTTCTTTAAGAGAACTTGAATTCTGTAGGGACCTGTTCGAGGCCACAGAATTCTTCGATGTATCGCCTTTGATTCTTGCAATTAGGGCGATTAAATCACCATGGGAATTAGAGCGAATGAGGGAAGCTGCTGGGGTGACCTCTGTCGTATTTGAAGCCATAAATTCAATCATCAAGGTGGATATAACCGAGATGGAGCTTTCAGCAGAAGCTGAGGCTATTGCGCAAATGGAGGGAGAGACATATATTGACATCAGGGTGAGAGACTATAAGACAGAAGGCTATCCATGGCATGTTTTGAGCGGTCCAAATGGTGGCATGGTTGGATTACTGGATTCTCCTGCAAGCGGACTGGGTACCTCGGCTGCATTTCCATGTGGTGCAAGCCACAGACGCATTCAGGCCAATGAACCGGTAATGGTAGACTTTGCTTTTGAGGTGAATGGTTACCACATGGATGAAACCAGGATGTTTTGCATTGACACAATGCCAAGAGATGCCATGGAGGCGTCAGAGGCAGTTATTGAAATCCATAATTTCGTTTTGGAGCATGTCCGTCCGGGAACAAGTGTGGGCGATCTCTTTGATTATTCAGTGGCAAAGGCCCATGAATTGGGATATGTAGATACCTACCTGGGACCGCAAGGATATCAAGTAAGTTTTGTTGGTCATGGTATAGGAGCAGAATTGATAGAGTGGCCACTGATAGCCAAAGGCCGCGATGATATGCTTGAACCCGGGATGACATTTGCTCTGGAACCAAAGATCGTGGTCAAGGATAAGTTCATTGCGGGGGTGGAAAGCGTAGTTGCTGTTACCGAGACCGGTCATGAATTGATCAGCAAGGTGCCTGTAAAGGTGTTTGTATGTTAGGGAAAGTTTCAGGGTATACAAACTGGCGAGAAAGTCATTTTTTGTGTTACTCCCGCGCCCGCCTGCGTCGGGCAGGCCTGCCTGACCGGCGGGCAGGGAGGCGGGAGTCTATGACTTTTGGAAATGACTGGATTCCCGCCCGCCTGACGATCGGGCAGGCTTTCGCGGGAATGACGTTCTGGGGGCGCTTCGGAGATTTCTAGACGATGTCATGGGGCGAAAAGGGGAAGAGCTCTTTCTGGGCCCGGGCCGAGCGCCTGGCGCCTGATACTTGCTAAGCCGTTTTCCTGCGTAAGGAGATTTAAGTTGAAGCGCGATATCAATGAGGGAGGTTCTTATGTCCGAGAAGATTTTCCGACTAGGCTGTGACATTGGAGGTACATTTACCGATTTTGTCTTGCTTAATGATGCCACCGGAGAGATCCAGATAAACAAATGTCTCACTACGCCTGCCGATCCTTCTGACGCTGTGGAGCAGGGTATTAGGGAACTGGAGGACAAAAGGGGTAAGTTTGTAGGGCAACTGGACGAGGTGATCCATGGCACAACC
>JALVSJ010000332.1:0-409 GCA_027024445.1 Desulfobacterales bacterium | reverse complement strand
ACCCTTGTGATTAATTCCATCATTGAGCGTAAAGGAGCGCGCACGGGTCTCATTACCACAAAAGGGTTCCGAGACGTCCTTGAACTGGCCCGCGAGATCCGCTATGCACCTT
This sequence comes from Desulfobacterales bacterium, assembly GCA_027024445.1. GTDB lineage: Bacteria > Desulfobacterota > DSM-4660 > Desulfatiglandales > Desulfatiglandaceae > B111-G9. The sequence goes on along the minus strand of JALVSJ010000332.1, from coordinate 297 downwards.
ATGACATATTTGCTGAGTATCCAAAGCCGTTGATTCCCAGGCGCTATAGGTTAGAGGTGGATGAAAGGATCCGCAGCGATGGTACTGTTCTTAAACCACTAGATCCTGAAGATGCCAGAGGCGTAGTAAGGCAACTCCTTGACATGGGTGTTGAGTCCATAGCTGTGTGTCTCATTAATTCGTTTGAAAATCCCAAGCATGAGATCATGCTCAAAGAGATCATCCAGGAAGAGGCACCTGAAACTTCTGTTTCTATTTCCTATGAAGTACTTCCTCAGATCAGAGAATATGAAAGAA
>JALVSJ010000331.1 GCA_027024445.1 Desulfobacterales bacterium | reverse complement strand
GGGCTACGCGGAGGCACACGGTTCCTGGATGCTGTGGTGGATGATGCAAGGCTCGTTTTGCGTTTGATTCAAGAAGCGGTGAGCAAAGGCGCCACAGCCCTCAATTATGTGCAGGCAAAGGCAGTGCTGATGAGCAAAGGGCGGGCAAGAGGCCTCTTGGTCCATGATAAGTTGACAGGCCAGGAAGCAGAGGTCTTTGCGCGCAGCATCATCAATGCAAGCGGAGCATGGGCCGACAGGCTGCGCAGTCAGGTGGGAGGAGGAAAAGACATACGACCCTTGAGGGGGAGTCACCTTGTCTTTCCATTCTGGAGGGTGCCGGTAGCCCAGTCCATCACCCTCATGCACCCGCAAGACCGCCGACCTGTCTTCATATTCCCATGGGAAGGAGTGACTGTGGTGGGGACCACTGATTTGGATCACTCCCAGGGCATGGATGATGAACCTCAGATCACTGAACAGGAGATCGAGTATCTCCTCGCAATAGTGGAGTACCAATTTCCATCTTTGTCCATTTCAAGGCAAGATATTCTCTCAACATACGCTGGAATTAGGCCCGTGGTGCATATCAAAAGGCGGGGAAAGGTGGATCCTTCCAAAGAGAGACGAGAGCATTCCATATGGGACGAAAATGGGCTCATCTCTATTGGCGGTGGCAAGCTCACCACGTATCGCCTCATAGCCAGGGATGCTCTCAAGCGGGTGGTTCCTATCCATTTGGAGGACCGTGGAAAAACGCCATCCAATGCTAGGACATACCAAACTTTCATCGAATTCAGCAACAAACTTGACCAGCTTCCCTACTCTATTAAACGCAGGCTTAGAGGCCGCTATGGATCGCTGACGCAAGAGTTGATCTCCTCAGCCAAACAAGGGGAGCTTAAAACAATCTCCAATAGCAATACCATTTGGGCAGAGTTGCGGTGGGCTGCAAGAAATGAAGGTGTAGTTCGTCTGGAAGATCTCCTCATGCGCCGAACGCGCTTAGGGATCACCCTCAGGGACGGGGGCTTGAGGTATTCCCCACAAATCAAAGCCATTTGCCAGGAAGAATTGGGTTGGGATGAAGAAAAATGGCAGCAGGAGTTAAAGGCTTACGGAAACTTGCGCCATAGATGCTATTTCTTGCCCGAATAGGTAAAATAGTCTTATCAATCCGGAATAGATGAGGCAGTCATGCATTTAGGAAAAACTCCTACCCATATCCTATCCATTGACTGTGGGACCCAAAGTGTGCGGGCGCTGCTGTTTGATTTAGAAGGCAACCTGTTTGCCAAAGCCCAGGTCCATATTGAGCCATACTTCTCTCTAAAACCAGGCTGGGCAGAGCAGGATCCAGAGGTATACTGGAACGCCCTGTGCGAGGCCTGTAATACTCTCTTGACTGAAATTGGTGTCAACAAAGAGGCCATCAAAGCCGTTGCCCTTACCACCCAACGAGGAACCCTAATAAATCTTGATAAGGATGGAAAACACTTGCGCCCGGGCATCGTGTGGCTGGACCAGAGGATAGCGCGGCAATTGCCTTCCATGGGACTATTTTGGGAGAGCCTCTTCAGCCTCATTGGGCAGAAACAGACCATAGACTACTTTAGATCACAGGCCGAGGCCAATTGGATAGCGGAAAATGAGCCTGACATCTGGAAGAAAACCCACAAGTTTCTTTTATTATCCGGATACCTCACCCATCGCCTCACAGGGAAATACGTGGATTCCACAGGTTGCCAGGTGGGCTACTTGCCTTTTGATTATAAGAGATTAAGGTGGGCTTCCCCTCGTAGTTGGAAGTGGAAAGCGGTCCGTGTCAGGCCTGACATGCTCCCAGAGCTGATTCCGCCCGCGACCCCTCTAGGGACAATATCTAAGGAGGCAGCCAATGCAACAGGGATCCCTGAAGGCTTACCGCTCATAGCAGCAGCCGCAGACAAGGCATGCGAAGTACTGGGCGCTGGATGCCTCACACCGGAGATTGCAACTCTCAGCTTTGGCACCACAGCCACCATAAACGTCAATAATAGCCGGTATGCTGAAGCAATCCGTTTTATACCCCCTTACCCTTCGGCTTTACCAGGACAGTACTGCATGGAAGTCCAGATTGCCCGGGGCTATTGGATGATAAACTGGTTCAAAAAAGAATTCGCTGAAAGAGAGAAAAAGATTGCAGAGAAAAAGGGCATTGCCCCAGAGGCCATTCTGGATGAGACCATTTCTTCGATTCCTCCCGGGTCCATGGGTCTGGTGCTTCAACCATACTGGAGCCCAGGTATTCGGGAGCCTGGGCCAGAGGCAAAAGGGGCCATTATTGGCTTTGGTGATGTACATACAAGGGCTCACCTATATCGGGCCATAATTGAAGGAATTGGCTATGCTCTCCGGCACGGCAAGGAGAGGATAGAAAAGAGGGCGAAGGTGGAGATTCGCGCCCTGCGGGCTTGCGGGGGAGGGGCACAAAGCGACCAGGCTGTTCAAATCGCCGCTGATATCTTTGGGCTACCGGTTGAAAGGCCTCACACCTATGAAGCATCTGGGCTCGGAGCAGCAATAGATGCGGCGGTTGGCATTGGCCTTTATCCTGACTTTAAGACTGCTGTAAACAGGATGACCAGGATCGAGCACGTATTTCAACCAAACCTTAGAGCTCATCAGGTTTATGATCAGCTTTATCAGAAGGTCTATAGAAAACTTTACACCCGCCTGAAACCCCTTTACCAAGCCATCCGCCAGATCACAGTGTATCCGTAAACCTACTAGGGGCATATTGGGCGCTTGCGGTGTGTCGATATTCAAAGGTTTTTCAAATGCAGGTTTAGCGATTCAGTCGATTGGATAAGGAAGGAGGGATCAAAGTGACAAAGCAAATCATCCCAAACAAAAGAAGGCAGTTCCTTGAATCCATTCTTAAGCGTGAAGTCAAGGCTGATGAAACGGAGCAATACGAAAAAATTCTCAAAGCGATAGGTGATGTTGGTAACTTATTTCAAAAGGGTGCTGAGTATCTCCAAAGAAATCCACATTCGAGAAGAACATTCCTAAAGGCTGCTGTAGTTGGATCTGGGCTGCTTGCTGCGGGATGTGCGGGGCTGCCTGTTTTTGAGAGCAGGGAAGACATTGCCAAAATAAAGTGGGATTCCAATCCTGCCATCCCTGTGCCCACCTCTGGCTGCTATGTTGGGTGGCATTATGATATCTCTCCTTTAACTGTAGGAATTTATAGGCGCCTGTTTAGGAAGTTAGATTCCTCTGATGAAGAAATCCTGATAACAAAACATTATGAAAAAGATTATGGTCAAGGACCTGCTGTACATAGTTTTTCAGACAGGCTTGTCGGAGATGATTTTTTTCCTAAGCAAATCTGTGAAGGTGCATATAACAAGGGTGTTATTCCTTTGGTGAGATACTATTTTTTCCCTGACTTCAAACGTGTTGCTAGGGGTGATTACGATAATCTACTGGTAAAATTTGCCCAAGGTGCGAGAGACTTTGGCAAGCCTTTTTTCTTTGTTCCTTATCCTGAAGCAAATATTGTAAGTAGATTTAAATATGTTCATCCTTGGGCAGGAAGCGGTGGAAAAGGATTTAAAGAGGCCTGGAAACACATGCATAACATATTTGATGGAGAAGGGGCTAATGATTATGCTGTCTGGGGACTTCATCTAATTGGTCTTTATGTCGGTCAGCGTTTTTCAAGATTTGCTGTGGATAATGACCTTGTCGATTGGGTTGGCTTCACAGTGTATAACCTAGTTGAACAAAGTGGTGGGCTAGATAGGTCTTTTTATGAACTTATAGGTCAGCAAAATGTTTACGGCTGGGCAAAATCACACTATCCGGAAAAACCATTTGCACTTTGGGAATTTGGAACAAGTGATACAACCAGTCAAGGAATATGGATAAAAAATGCATATGAGAGAATTAAAAATATGCCGAGAATAAAGCTGGTTGTCTATGCGGAATATCCTATGTTTACTCCGTTTGATTGTACTGTGATAAGTGATGAGGCAAAACCCTATTACAAAGAAGCAATCTCTGATCCTTATTTTATCGGAAGCAAGAAAGTTGGCTAAAAGACGCGGCTATGTGTAATGGGTCGATAAAACCGCGCCACTACGCCGCCGAGTAAGGTCAAGGTGGACCCTATTGTCAAGACCACTTATGTTTGAGTTTAAGGTGTACTATAGCTGGCTTCATATCTCCCGTAGTTACGCAGCTACCCATAGAATTTTTCACCAATTTCTGAGATTTATTATCTTGATCCCCCTTTTCTGGTACAGCTCCAAATGGTGGTCTGTAGTGTATATTCTTTTGCACCCAGCTTCCAATAGTGAGGCTAGGATCAGCGCATCAAGCCCAGGCATGCCAGTACCATGAGTGATGTGCCCTGCCTTAATAGCAATACTTGAAGTGACAGGAACAGCCGATACACATCGCTCAATATCCTTGAGCAGTTTCGGCCATCCTTTGAATTGGCCCCGTAGTAGGTGCTTTTGCAATTCATAGAAAACAAGCGCCGAGGTAATGATGGATTCCTTACCCCAAATCTCCATAGCCTGTTTGTGGCGAGCTTCTAAGACAAAGAAAAA
>JALVSJ010000330.1 GCA_027024445.1 Desulfobacterales bacterium | reverse complement strand
CCAGCATACCACAACAGTCATTATTATTTGTCAACACTTGTAATCTTATTTCCTCACATTAGACTTATGAAGGACTGACCATGTCTTGCTATCCATTGAACCCCGCGCCAGTATCTGGTAGCGGGGTTTTTTTGTGGTGAAAGGAGGGACACCATGGGTGCTGTCAAGGGAAAAATTTTTTCTTTGGTCCTCATTGCCGGGATACTGCTCGGTATTGCAGGCAACGCAGGGGCACACTCCTTTGTGGCGCAGATGGTCACGGTAATGGAGGGGAAAACGGAAGCCAACCCTTTTTATTTCAAGGACCCCGCCTACAGGTTTGACACGGAGCAGGGCGGGGCCAAGGGGTACTTTTTATTCAGCAAGGACGACAAATTCATGACCTTTGTTGTTCCTGATAAAAAAGGTTATATGCGAGCTCCCAGACAAGCCTCCATCTTCATGAAAAACAATTTATTCGAGTTTCGCTCCGGCGGCTTTATGAAACATTATAAACTTGCTTCCAAGACCCATGAGAAGGTTGGAAGCCTCCAGTGTACTAAAGAGACCTACACAATTGAAGGAGCCTCGGGACCAATGAAGGTTTTGGAGGCCTGGATCGCCAAGAAGTACAGTTTCCCAATCAAGGTCGTCACTTATTATAAGGGAAAGGAAAGAGCAAGAGCAGAGCTGAAGAATATTGAAGAAAAAGACCTTGATGCCTCCTTTTTCACCATTCCGGCAGGTTATAGGAAACTGAAGTCCTCCGAAGTCGCATCGGCCGAAGCACCGAAAAAGCAAGCCCAGTGGCTTTACAAGGTGAAGAATGCCCCAGTGTTGACCCCTCCATTTGAAAAAACTTTCCATGAAGGAGACATTGTCAGGGTCAAACTTCACCAAAATTACTCCATTACATTCGAGATGGAAAGCCCTGGCCGCAACCAGGATCAATGGGCCCACGTGGAATATTTCGCTTTCAAAAACGGGAGAAAGATAAAGAACCTTGGTGAACACGGAGGCTTTGCCAGGGCTGAGTTCAAGAAACCCCCTGATGGTGCGGATGAAATTGTCATTCGGGTCTTAAAACGCTCACCCAAGATAAGGGCCCTCACCGCCCCCTCAAACGTAATCGAAGCAGTGACAATCAAGGGTCCTGAGACCAAGATGTTCAGCTCTTTTCATTTTGCCAGCGCCAAAAAGCCAAGGATCATTCTGGAAGATGACCCAAGAGACAGTAAAAGCTCTTTTGGCCAGATTTCCGTTTACAAGGGCAGAAAAGCGGTGATCAAGGAAAAATATCACCTACGAAACGGGACGTCCAAGTCATGGGATTTGTCCAACCTTGGCAAGAAAATAAGTGCCTTTGTAAAGGTAAAAAGGGGCAAGCTTGAGGTGCGCATTGAAGAAGCCACCGCTGCAGCCCCTCAGTCTACGGTTAGTACAAAGCAAATATCCATACCAGCAAAACCAAAGGTAAAACCCAAAGCCAAGCCACGACCAAGCGGCATAAGCTATGGTCAGTGGAGAGTGAGGCGGTTTCTAGTCATGGCTGGTCTTCCCAAGCCGATGCCAGCAGGAGACTGGGAGATGTGCCTCAATGAAAAAAATGTAATACCACTCGTAGAAGTCCAGTATCCTGTTTGTAAGTTCAAGAGGCGGGAGGTCAAGGGCACTGCCGTATATTTTGACTTTACGTTACAGGCAGGAGAGCAAAAGCTCCGTTACGAGGGAAAGGCCATGTTTAGCGGGGACAAGCTTCACGGCAAATACATACTTCACACGGAGGAAGGTACCAAGGCTACTTACGAGTTTGAGGGTCAAAGACAGGGCAAATGCGAATAGCACTATCGAATCAGGATAGCGATACAACGCCCCCTCACCGTATCTAACCAGGCTCTCTCGTTAGACTGCCCTTTCGAGGGAGGCTTGGCCGTGGCCTCTTTCCCGTCTCTTCCAAATAGATAAGCCAATATTGGAATTTTTCTTAGCCATGGAATGCCCGCCTGAGACACTGATTTAATGGTCTTCATCAGTCCACCTATGACAATAGTTTGTCCGTCCTCTGCCTCGAGAGTTGTCTTGGCCTTTCTATTCAGGAAAGTATAATTAGACAGAGCAGTGTTAAACTCACTCTTATCGCTTACCTCCTGGGAGACTTCCATCTTGCCCAGTCCACTGGAGTTTATGTGGGGAGTAACCATAAGTATGATGCCAGTCGAACGGTAAGGAAACAGGCGCCATGAGATATCTGAAAAATATGGCATATCCAGGGTCCCGGGGATACCAGCTACCTTTGCGATGTTATCCTGGGTATGCATGATAGTAATGGAGTTAGTGACGGTATCCTGAACGATGGTGGCGCCACTGGGCAAAAATGGCTTCAAATTTCTCGCCCTTGTTCCAGCAGAAAGGTATCTCAATCGAAGCAACCTTGTAATTGTCTCCAACGCTCTCCTCTTGCTCATCTGTCTGAATCGGGGCTTTGGACACTTCACCACTAATAGCCCTCCAAACACTCCTACCGTATCGTGCAAAACAGCGTGACAAGGCAATGGAGAACCTGTCAGTGGTCAAGAACTCTGAGCATTTCGAGCTCCAGTTCAGCATTATAAAGGGATGTGCCTCCGTTGCACCGGGAAGATACGAGGAGGCAATAAGGACGGTCAATTCAATCAAGGACAAGGATCCAGACCGGAATACCCTTGTCATATTGAATGTATGTCAAAGGAAACAGGGAAATGAAGCACAGTTTAAGGCTACTATGTCAAAGTGGAAGCAGGTAGATCCCAAGGACTCAAGCCTTTACATATTCATTGTTCAGTACTATATCAAGCAAGGCAGCAGAGACAAAGCGGCCCAGCATGCAGCCGTAGTAGCACATGATGCAGCAAAACATGATCTTGCAATGGAGTACATTGAAAAGGCAGCCCAGCACAAACTTGATCAAAGGGTTTGGCAACAACCCATTAGGTTGAAAACAAAGTGGAGTTGGTGACTTGTACACTGTGGGGACGCTAACAACCATGGACTCCGGCTCCGTGTTCACGCCTATGATTGTGGCACGCACGTTGCATATATTCATCAACGCAGAATGGGGATTAATCGCGTCTTTTAGCTTATCCATAATTTGTTTTACATATGTGTGTAACCGAAAGTGGGGAGCTACCCGCTGCCCCCTTTACAATCAACCTAACTTTAAGGGCTCAAACCTATTATGAAGAAAGCACTGATCACCGGCATAACAGGACAGGATGGAGCATACCTTGGCGAGTTTCTTCTCAGAAAGGGCTACGAGGTCCACGGCATCAAGAGAAGATCGTCATCTTTTAATACCGGAAGAGTGGATCACCTGTATAAAGATCCCCATGAAGAGGATGTGAGGTTCTTTATGCATTATGGTGACCTCACAGATGCCACTAACCTGATCCGAATTATCCAGGAAGTTCAACCCCATGAGATCTACAATCTGGCAGCCCAGAGCCACGTAAAAGTTTCATTTGAAACCCCTGAATACACCGCCAACTCTGATGCCCTTGGCACTCTTCGGCTGCTTGAGGCCATAAGGATGCTGGGCATGGAGCAAAAAACACGATTTTATCAGGCCTCCACAAGTGAACTGTATGGTAAGGCCAGAGAAATCCCCCAGAATGAAAACACCCCCTTTTACCCACGCAGCCCCTATGCTGCGGCCAAGCTCTATGCCTACTGGATAACAGTGAACTATAGAGAAGCGTATGGTATCTTTGGCTGCAATGGGATCCTCTTCAACCATGAGTCCCCTGTCCGTGGTGAGACATTTGTCACCCGAAAGATCACTAGGGCGGTTGCCCGTATAAAACTGGGTTTGCAGGATACCCTTTATCTGGGCAACCTGGATGCAAGGAGGGACTGGGGTTACGCAGGTGATTATGTAAAGGCCATGTGGCTTATATTGCAGCAAGATGAACCAGATGATTATGTGATAGCAACGGGGCAGAGCCACTCGGTGAGGGAATTTGTGGAGAAGGCATTCGAGGAAGTAGGCATTGAAATTGGGTGGGAAGGCAAAGGTGCTGACGAGGTTGGGATAGATAAAGAAACAGGGAAAGTGCTGGTCCGTATTGATCCGCGGTATTTCAGGCCGACTGAGGTAGATTACTTACAAGGGGACCCTTCAAAAGCCATTGCGAAGCTAGGATGGAAGCCTAGTGTTTCGTTTGATCAATTGGTCAAGATGATGGTGAGGGAGGATCTGAGGGAAGCGGAGAAGGACAGGCTTTGCACAGATGCAGGCTACAGAGTGTATAATGGTTTTGAGTAACTCTGGATATGATCAAAATGGATAAGTCATCAAGAATTTACGTAGCTGGCCACAGGGGCCTGGTGGGCTCTGCCATTTATAGAAAGCTCAAGGAACTGAGTCACACCAATCTGGTTGTAAGGACCCACAGCGAGCTTGATCTTACCCATCAGGAGGATGTGGAACGATTCTTTGCCACTGAGAGGCCCGAGTATGTATTCCTGGCTGCTGCCAAGGTGGGAGGAATTCTTGCCAATTCCACCTTCCCTGCTGACTTCATATACATCAATCTCGCCATCCAGACTAACGTGATTCACTGTGCATACC